>RFVZ01000140.1 GCA_009922405.1 Betaproteobacteria bacterium | reverse complement strand
AAGGACTCGAACCCTCGCATGCCGGAATCAAAATCCGGTGCCTTGACCAACTTGGCGACTCCCCAAGCGCTGCAATCAGTGCGCCACCGTCCCGATCATCGGATGCCGCCGCAGGGATGCGCATCGATGAACGCGCCCTACGCCAGCCCCTGCGACCGCTTCTGCGATGGACGCTGCAATCGATTGTGAATCGGTCGCCGCGAACACGCAGGCTCCAGAACCCGACATCCGGACCGCCGAAGCGTCAACTCCGAAGTCGTGTGCCGCTTCCTGAAGCGCAGACAGTGCTTTCGCCACCGCGGTAAATCGTTGGAGCACAGGCGCCTCAAGATCGTTGTGACCTGGGAGGCGGTGTGTTGCTACCGACTGCTCGCGAGCGAAGCCTTCTAATGTGAGCGGTTTCGTGTTTCGTGTCAAATTTGGGTCCGCAAAAACGACAGCCGTCGGCACCTGAATGGGCGGCTCGATCACGACGTAATGACGTTCGGGCAGATCGATCGGCTGCAATTCCTCGCCGATTCCGACGGCGTAGGCGTTCTGGCCACGCACGAAGACTGGCACGTCCGCGCCGAGCTGGGCCGCAAGAGCGGCCAGCCGGTCGATGGGCCAGTGTAATCGCCAGAGCTGGTTGAGCGCGAGCAAAGTGGTGGCTGCGTCTGAGCTGCCACCGCCCAGGCCCCCGCCAACGGGTATCTGTTTCTGGATCCGGATCGTGACCCCGAAGTCGGTATGGTCGTTGGCTCCAGCTGTCGCTCTGAGCAAATGCGCGGCGCGCACCGCCAGATCTTGTTCGATCGGCCAGTCCCCAGACGATGCGACGATCTGACCGTCGTCGCGTGGCTCAAAATCCAGCCAGTCGAATAGGTTGATGAGTTGGAAGACGGTTTCGAGCAGATGGTAGCCATCGCTGCGTCGCCCGGTGACGTGTAGCAAGAGATTCAGTTTGGCGGGCGCTGGGCACTGCAGGAGTGGTAAAAACGGGGCACGCGTCATGGTATCGGGCGTGTTTACGGGTCTAAGAGCAGTCGCACGCGCACCCGGCGCTCGGGCATGAGTGCTGGGGCAGGGTTCAGATCGGCCGGCCACTCGAGGGCTAAGCGACGCGGCGGGTCGATTCGAATTCTCCACTCGGAGTCGATCGCGGATCGAGGTGTTCCATCTGCTGCCCGTTCCGTCACCAGCGCAAATTCACCATCGAGCCAACGCTCCATTTGCGTGACCGGGAGCCGCCAACCCAAAGCGTGTTCAATGAGTTGATTGGCATCCTCGGCGACTTCGACCTCACCGTCGGCGCGGGTCAGACGGGCGCCCTCCGCGCTAATGTCCAGTCGGGCCAATACCTGACCCAGCGGCCCGAGTAAATCAAGCCGGCGTCTCGTCGGGTAGCGCTCAAGGGTGAAACGACCACTCGCGGCGGCAAGCTCGGGCGAGCCCTCAACGGCAAAACGCCCTGACCACACCCGATCGGCCTGGGTTGTCTCGGCGGTGTTGGTGTCAGGGCTGTTTGAGATCCGGCCCGGTCGGACGTTTGAGGCCGGCAGTGTGCTGCAGGCCGATAAGGTGGTCAGCCAGACCAGCAAAACGGTCCGGGCGCCGATCTTCAGAGCGAGGCACCCAGGCGATCGCGCGTCTCGCGCAGGAGCGTATTGGAGGGATCGCGCCCGATGGCTTGATTCCAGATCGTGATGGCCTCGGCATTGCGCCCCATTCGCCAGAGGACTTCGCCCAGATGGGCCCCAATTTCGGGGTCGTTCCGGATCGCCCAGGCGCGCTGGAGCCAATTGAGGGCCTCGTCCGTCTTACCCTGCCGGTAGGCGATCCAGCCCATCGAGTCCAGAATTTGTGGGTCTTCGGGTGCCAGCTGGACCGCCCGTTCAATCAGAGTCCGGGCTTCGTCCAGTCGGACATTGCGGTCTGCGAAGGTATAGCCGAGCGCGTTGTAGGCGTGGGCATGATTCGGGCGGAGCGTGATCAGGCGCCGCAGGTCACTTTCCATGCGATCAAGTCGACCGAGGCGTTCGCCGAGCATGGCGCGGTCATACAGGAGCTGGGGCTCGTCGGGCTGGGCGGCGAGACCAGCGTCGACAACGTCGAACGCTTCGGCGGGGCGACCGTCCTCGCGCAGCAACTCGGCGCGCGCCTGGACCACTCGGATCCGGTCGCGCGACGTTTGTGGGGCAGCGCTCGAGAGCAGGGCGCGGCCTTCATCGGCCCGCTTGAGTCGGCCAAGCACGATGGCCCTGTGCACCAACGCCTCGACCTGCTCGTCGCCATCGCTAACCCGCTCGAGCCAGCGCAGGGTTTGCTCGGACTGGCCCTGGTCTTCGGCCATGCGGGCCAGAAACATCCAGCCCGGATTGCGTTCTGCGCCTGATTCGCCCGGGAGTTCAACCCATCGGCTCATCAGCTGGGTCGCCTCGGCTGGGCGTTTGAGCTCAGCCGCAAGATGGGCCGCCGCGAACAGGGTCGAGGGGTCGTCGGGCTCGTCCGCCAGGGTACGGTTGAGTTGGGCGAGCGCATCATCGAGGCGGCTGTCGATGGCATAGAGTCTGGCCAGCGCGAAACGCGCTCTCGGCGCCTTTGGTTGGGCGTCTACGAAGGCGCGCAGGAGCGCGATGGCTTCTTGACGACCCGTCGTGTCGACCGTGAGTACCGTGGCGGCGGTCAGTGCGACCTCTTCGGAACCAGGTCGCAATGCAGCGGCGCTGCGGATTTCGGCAGCGGCCCGGCCCTGATTGCCCGCCGCGTGGGCGAGCGTTGCGCGGGCAATCCTTGCAGCCGCTTGATCCAGGTCGACCATACTGACCCGATCGAGCAGGGCCAACGCAGCCAATCGGTCCGGTGCGCGCAGCAGGTTGCGGGTCAGTGGGCCGTAACGTTCGCTTAGTTGCTCAGTCTTGCGGGCAGCCTCGAGCTGGCGCGCGATCAGGGGTTCGGCGCGATCGAGTTGGCCGTTACTAAGCCAGAGCGTTTCGAGCGCCATCGCCGGTATTGTGGCTTCGGGTTCAAGCTCAAGCCAGAACTCGGCGGCTTCGATCGCCCGCCCGCCTGATCGATCGGTGAGGGCTAATTCGGTCGCCCGTTGGGCCGCTTTCGGGTCCCGCGTTTCGCGGGCCAAGGCTAACCAGGTCGCGGCCGCCGTGCCAATCTGACCCCGTTGTGCGGCGATCTCGGCGGCCAAAATCTGAAATACGCGCTGTGCCGACAAAGCGTCGTTGGAGCGAGCCGGGGTCGTGCGCGCCCGACTCGGACGCGGTTTGCTGGCCGCTTCGGACTCGGCCGTGAGTTGCGTGTGGCGGTCCGGTTGGCTCGCGGCAATTCCATGCTGTGTCGATCCGAACAGAACGCAGGCCACCACCAGTGGCAGATGCCAGTGCGCTCGCCACTGTAGGCTTATCCGGTACAACCATTTGGGAAAGTAGGCGCAAGTCATCTTGGAATGGTAGGGTACACCGTTAGGTTGTCGCAATGCCTGAGCTTCCTGAGGTTGAAACCGTTCGTCGTGGCTTGACGCCACACATGACGTCTCGCGTTGTGCGCGACGTGCGTGTGCGCGTGCCGGCACTGCGCTGGCCTATTCCAGCCGACTTGTCAGAGTGTATCCGGGGCGAGGCGGTGCATCAGGTCTGGCGGCGCGGTAAATACCTATTGATTGAATTCTCATCCGGATGGATGCTGATCCATCTCGGGATGTCCGGGAGTTTGCGCTGGGTTGACCCACAGGTTCCGGTGCGCAAGCACGACCATCTGGACCTCGTTTTTGATCACGGTCTTGTGCGCTTGCACGATCCAAGGCGGTTCGGTGCAGTGCTCTGGCACGATCGTAGTGCAGGGCCCGTGGACTCACATCCGCTGCTCGCCAAGCTGGGCCTGGAACCACTCAGCGCGACCGCCGAGCAGATCGGGCACCACCTCTTTGCTGGCACGCGTGAACGTCGCAGTTCGATCAAGACCGTCTTGCTGGCGGGTGAACTGGTCGTGGGCGCTGGCAATATCTACGCCTGTGAAAGTCTGTTTCGGGCGCAGATCCATCCAGCAACGCGGGCTGGGCGGATTAGTCGGGCGCGGTACCAACGGCTGGCGGTTGCGGTGCGCGATACCTTGTCGGATGCGCTGGCCCGTGGTGGCAGCACTCTAAAAGATTTTGTGAGTAGTAACGGCGCCAGCGGCTATTTTCAGATCGATGCCCTGGTTTACGGTCGCGAAGGGCTTACCTGCAGGCGCTGTACCGGAACGATCCGGCGCATTGTTCAGCAGCAGCGCGCGAGCTTTTATTGCCCGGGTTGTCAGCACTGATGCCGCGCTCGAGGTCCCCAAGCGTTGCGCCGACATTCGCCTTCGGAGGATTCGCCGACCGTGTGATCCGATGGCAATTGCGCAGCGGTCGCCATTCCCTGCCATGGCAAGCGACTCAGGATGCATATCGGATTTGGCTTTCAGAGGTCATGCTGCAACAGACTCAGGTGGCGGCGGTACTTGGCTATTACTCCCGTTTTCTCGAGCGGTTCCCGACCTTGTCCGAGTTGGCTGCGGCGACGCTCGATGAGGTGATGCCTTATTGGGCGGGCCTTGGTTACTACAGCCGAGCCCGAAACCTCTGGGCCTGTGCTCGCGAAGTTCAGACGCACTACAGGGGTCAGTTTCCAGCCGATCCCGCGTTGCTGGAAGCACTCCCGGGGATTGGGCGCTCGACTGCGGGTGCGATTGCGGCTTTGGCGTTCGGGCGCCGGGCGGCGATCCTCGATGGCAACGTGCGTCGAGTCTTGAGTCGGGTGTTTGGCATCGAGGGGGACCTGACTCAGGCAACCGTGCTGCGAGAAGTCTGGTTGCTGGCCGAGGGCTTGTTGCCCCGCGGTCAAGGGATCGGTCCCTACACGCAAGGTTTGATGGATCTGGGTGCCACGGTCTGTACCCGCGCTCGACCCCGCTGTGAGGCCTGCCCTTTGGCAAGTGATTGTGTTGCCCGGATCGAGAATCGGGTGAAGGAGTTGCCCCACCCACGTCGACGTGCCGCTCGGCCGACCCGTGAGCAACGCCTGCTGATACTGCGGCAGGCCTCATCAATCTGGCTTGAGCGTCGTCCGGAGCGCGGCATTTGGGGCGGACTTTGGTCGTTGCCCGAACTCGAAATCAGCGCGGATGTGATTCAGACGATCCGCGATCGGGGGCTCAATCCAACCGCCCTGCAGGACCTACCGGTCATCGAGCATGGGTTCAGCCATTTTGTGCTGCGCGCCTATCCAGTGGAGGTTCAGGTGGAGGGTGAGATTAAGCTTGGGGGGGTTGATTCCGGTCGACCGGGCCAAACCGCACCCCAGGGCCAGTGGCTGGATCTGGCGGACGTCACGTCTAAGGCCCTCCCTAAACCGGTGGCTGAACTTCTGCGGACATTCTGCAGAGAATCAGGTGCCTGCGACAGCTAGCCCCATCAGCTAGCCCTATGAACTCGCCCCGCGAATGGCCAGCGAACGGTGGCGAATAAGCACCTGATCCTGGCGCCGAAACCGTTTAGCGATTTCTTCGACCAGATAAACCGAACGATGTTGGCCCCCGGTACAACCGATGGCCACGGTGAGATAGCTCCGGTGTTCGCGCAGGTAATGGGGTAGCCACCGGTGAAGGTAGCCGTTGATGTCATCGATCATCGCCAAAACCGCCGGCTCTGCCTGCAGATACTCCGCCACCGCGGGGTCAAGTCCGGTCTGATGTTTGAGTTCGGGCACGTAGTGCGGATTCGGCAGGCAGCGGGCGTCGAAGACGAGATCGGCGTCGAGCGGAATGCCATGCTTGAAACCAAACGACACGAAAGAAAGCGTCAGCAGCCGGTTGTCGGCGCCCACCACTTCCCGAATCCACTGGCGCAAAGTGTTTGCCGGGAGGTCGCTTGTGTCCAGCACAATACCCGCCTCATCGATCAGGGACATGAGCTCGCGTTCCTGTTCGATCGACTCAATCAGGGTAGGTTCCACGCCGTTCTGTGCCTGAAGCCGGAAGGCAAGGGGGTGACGCCTGCGGGTTTCTGAGAAACGCTGAACCAGGGTGTCCGTTCTGGCATTCAGAAAGATCACCTTGACGTCGTGGCCCTGACTGGAGAATGCAGCGATGTGATCGCGTAATTCTTCGGGGGAGTCGTCCGTGCGGACATCAATTGCGACTGCAACCCGGTTAATCCCCCGCGTGGCCATCAAGGGAGGGATTTCGCTCAGGAAACGCCCCGGGAGATTGTCGATACAAAAATAACCTTCATCTTCGAGCAAACGAAGCGCGACCGACTTGCCCGAACCGGAAATTCCGGTGATCAGGATCAGTTGGAGTCGTTCGGACGCGTGCTTAGTCGTCAAGGGGTTCCCCCGCAATGGCTCGTCGCTGCCGTTCGGCAAAGAGTTGGGTGGTCTCGATTCCGCGCAATTGCAGGATGGTATTGCGAACCGCGGCTTCAGTGAGGACGGCGAGGTTGCGACCGGCGGCTACGGGAACGACGACTTTGCGGATCGGGACTTCGAGCACTTCCTGGGTTTGGGCTTCGAGGGGCATTCGCTCAAAATCACCGTCGAGCGCCCCCCGTCGAACCAAGTGCATGATCAACTTGAGCCGCATGCGTCGGCGGACAGCGGTCTCACCAAAAATGGTCCGGATATCCAGCAGACCCAGTCCGCGGACCTCAAGCATGTTGCGCAAGAGCGCGGGGCAGCGCCCTTCAACTGCGGCAGGTCCGACCCGCGAGAATTCAACCGCGTCGTCTGCCACCAAGCCATGGCCACGGGAGATCAGTTCCAGCCCAAGTTCGCTTTTGCCCAGTCCCGAATCCCCTGAAATCAGGACGCCCATCCCAAGGACGTCCATGAACACCCCGTGCATAGTCGTGGTTTTGGCCAGCGCTTTGGCCAGCCAAAT
>RFVZ01000139.1 GCA_009922405.1 Betaproteobacteria bacterium | reverse complement strand
GCCTATCCACTGGGTAGTTTTGGATTCATGGTGCTGACCTATCTCGTGATCGTCGGGACCAGCAATGCGGTCAACCTGACCGACGGCGCAGATGGCTTGGCGATCATGCCGGCGGTACTCGTCGGCAGCGCGTTGGGCGTTTTCGCCTACGCCAGTGGGAATGCCGTTTTCGCCCGATACCTGTTTATTCCGTATATCCCGGGCGCGGGCGAGTTGGTCGTGATCTGCGGTGCGCTGGCCGGTGCCGGCTTGGCCTTTCTCTGGTTTAACGCCTATCCGGCCCAGGTGTTAAGTACACCAAGCGTCGCTACGGGACCGGTCAGCGGATTTTGCGCATGGCGCCTCTGCACCATCACTTCGAGCTCTCCGGGGTCAAGGAATCCCAAGTTGTGGTCCGCTTTTGGATCGTCACCATGATGCTGGTCCTGTTTGGACTCTCATCGCTGAAACTGCGCTGAGCACCCAGATGCACGTCGCCATCCAGCAAGTGAGCGCTAAGCCGGCCCGCAGGCCTTCAGCCGTTCGGCGGACTGCTGGCAGCAAACCTGTGCTCGATTCCAAGGCGTGGACCCCGCCGTTCGTGGTCCCGCCGGCAGATTTCGCGTGGTCGGGCGCGCGAGTGGGTGTGGTTGGGCTTGGCGATTCCGGCCTCGCCATGGCGCGCTGGCTGGTCGATCAAGGGGCTGAGGTACGGATCTG
The DNA here is from genome assembly GCA_009922405.1 of Betaproteobacteria bacterium. Classification (GTDB taxonomy): domain Bacteria; phylum Pseudomonadota; class Gammaproteobacteria; order Burkholderiales; family Burkholderiaceae_E; genus RFPW01. The sequence continues at coordinate 6,297 of RFVZ01000139.1, read as the reverse complement.
CGATAGCCGCGCAGCGCCCCCGCGGCTGGCTGAGTGGCAGCGCGAACACCCACAAGCGTATTTCAGTGGCGGCACGTTTGAGCTAAGAGATAGCGACTGGCTGGACGGACTCGATTGCCTAGCCTGGAGCCCCGGTCTCTCGCCCTACCTCGGACCGTCGGCTGCGCTGGCGACTTTGGTGCAGGAGCGCGCGATTCCGGTGGTAGGCGAGATTGAACTGTTTTGTCGCGCAATCGCCCAAGAGCCTGAGGCGCCGCGCGTGATCGCGATTACCGGAACCAACGGGAAAACGACGACTTCGTGCCTGCTTGCTCACCTGTTAGCGGCGGCCGGCACCCAGGTTGCATTGGCCGGAAATGTCGGCCCCCCGGCACTCGAGGTGTTGCTGGAACGCCGTCGCGCCGGAGCTCCGGCCGCTGTCTGGGTCCTTGAATTGTCGAGCTTTCAGCTCGAATTCGCGCCATCGCTGACTCCGCATGCCGCAACGATCCTGAACCTGAGCGAGGACCATTTGGACTGGCACCCGGATTTGCAGGCTTATGGCGCCGCCAAGCAGCAGATCTTTGCGCATGCCGGTACCTGTGTCTGGAACCGGGACGATCCAGTAACTGCGCCCTTAAGCCTCGGATCGGGCCGGGACGATCGCGTGATGGTCTCGTTTGGACTCGACGCGCCGAGCCGCTTAGGTGACTTCGGCATCGTTTGGGATTGCGGTTTGCCCTGGTTGGCTGAAAGCGTCGCTGCCGACGTTTCGTTGCACCGCCGGCCGGTCGCCGCTGGCAAGCGCGCCGTCCGCGTCAACTCACTCATGCCAGCGGACGCGCTGCGAATTCGGGGTCGCCACAACCATGCCAATGCCTTGGCGGCACTGGCCCTGGGGCGGGCCGCCGGGGTGCCGATGGCGCGATTGCTGCACGGGTTGCGCGATTACGCCGGCGAGCCACATCGTTGCGAGTCAGTCGCAGTGATTGACGATGTCGAATATGTCGATGACAGCAAGGGCACCAACGTGGGCGCGACGGTCGCGGCGCTCAATGGCCTGGGCGCAATCGACGATCAAGCGCTTGGCAAAACCTCGGCAAACAGGGCGGCCGCGCCCAGGCTGTGGCTGATTGCGGGTGGCGATGGCAAGGGACAGTCCTTCGAGCCGCTTGCGCAGCCCGTCGCTCGACACGCTCGCGCGGTCTTGTTGATTGGTCAGGATGCCACCCGTTTGCGTGCAGCGCTGGCGACGACGGGGGTCGAGCTGATCGATTGTGCAACCCTCGAGCAGGCGGTTCAGACTGCGGCGGAGCGGGCGCGCACCGGTGATGTGGTGCTGCTCTCGCCCGCGTGCGCGAGTTTCGGCATGTTCCGCAATTACCTGCACCGCAGCGAAACCTTCGTGGCCGCCGTTCAGCAAGTGGCGTTACAAAGGGGTCAGCCATGCTGAATCGCTTGTCCTTGCCCGGACTGATGACGTCAATTGGCGGTTCCCGAACCGGACGCGGCACGACCGACACGCGGGAGATCGACGTCGGACTCCTCCTGGTCGGTGTCGCCCTGCTCGCCTATGGGTTGGTCATGGTGTATTCAGCTTCGGTCGCCTTGCCGGATTCACCGCGCTTCGCCAATTTCCGTCCGACCCATTACCTGACCCGTCACCTCTTTGCCCTCGTACTGGGGGGTATCGCAGGCCTCCTGGTGTTTTCTGTGCCAATGAAGAAGTGGCAGCAGTGGGCACCCCTCGTCTTCGTGCTGGGCCTCGTGCTGTTGGTGGCGGTCTTGATCCCGGGTCTGGGCAAAGTGGTTTACGGCGCGCGGCGCTGGCTGCCGCTCGGGCCATTGAACCTGCAACCGTCTGAAGTCATGAAGCTCTTTGCGGTGCTTTATGCGGCTGACTACACGGTGCGCAAGCAGGACTGGATGCATCGGTTCTCGAAGGGTTTTGCGCCAATGGCAGGGGCGATGTGTCTCGTGGGCATGTTGTTACTTCTCGAACCCGACCTCGGCGCATTTGTGGTCATCGTGACCATCGCCATGGGCGTGCTGTTTTTGGGCGGCGTGAACCTGCGCCTAGCGCTGGGCATCCTGGTGACTCTGGCCATCACATTCTGCATTTTGATCTGGGTCTCCGAGTATCGCCGGGCCCGCATTTTTGCCTATCTCGACCCCTTTGCTCCCGACAATGTGCTTGGGCGGGGTTATCAGCTATCGCACTCCCTGATTGCATTCGGTCGGGGCGAACTTTTTGGCGTGGGACTTGGGGGTAGTGTTGAAAAATTGCACTATCTGCCGGAGGCGCATACGGACTTTTTGCTTGCGGTGATTGGCGAAGAGTTAGGGTTGGCCGGCGTATTGGTCGCGATTGGTTTGTTTTTCTGGTTTACCCGGCGCGCGTTCGAGATTGGCCGGCAGGCGATCGCGCTTGAGCGTAGCTTTCCCGGTCTGGTAGCCCAAGGCATTGCGATCTGGATTGGCGCGCAATCGTTTTTCAATATGGGTGTCAACCTTGGGCTCCTGCCGACCAAGGGGCTGACCCTGCCCTACATGAGTTACGGGGGGAGCGGCATCCTCGTCAACATCATGGCGTTGGCGTTATTGCTGCGCATTGATCACGAGAATCGACGCCTGATGCGTGGGGCGCGGCTATGACGGCGCAGACTGCGGCTGGGGTCCGTACCGCGATGGTGATGGCGGGTGGGACCGGAGGTCATGTGTTCCCTGGCCTCGCCGTCGCTGAAATACTGGGTGCCCGAGGCTGGCAGGTTCATTGGCTTGGGAACCCAGAAGGGATGGAGGCGGGCTTGGTCCAGCGGGCGGGCTTGCCATTTCAGCCGGTTCGTTTTGGGGCCCTGCGTGGCAAGGGGTGGATCGCGTTGTTGCGTCTGCCGCTCAATCTCTTGCGGGGTGTGACGCAGGCGCTCGAGTCCCTGCGGCGGGTCCGTCCGCAGGTCGTTCTGGGAATGGGGGGCTATGTCACGGTACCCGGTGGCGCGGCCGCACGTCTCATGGGCATTCCGCTGGTTCTGCACGAGCAAAATTCTATTGCCGGACTCGCAAATCGAGGCCTGGCGCGGATTGCAAGCGGCGTCATTGAAGCGTTTCCAAAGGCCTTCGAGCGCGCTGGTGGCGGGGTCTTGGGGCGACTTCTGAGCCTGGGCTTTGGAACATCTCTGAAGTCTCGGGTCGCCTTGTTGGGCAACCCCGTGCGCGCCGCGCTCGCGCGGCTACCGGAGCCCGCCGAGCGCGCTGCAAAGCGCAAAGGTCCGCTGACCTTGCTGATTGTGGGGGGTAGTCTGGGCGCTCGCGCCCTGAACGAGACCGTGCCGGCGGCCCTCGCGCTGGTGACCCAGCGGCTAGCGCCGGAATTTTGGCCCCGCGTGGTCCATCAGAGCGGACGCGCCCATCTCGAACCATTGCGTGCCGCGTATGCCAGGGCAGGGGTTCAGGCGCAGGCGGTGGATTTTATTGATGACATGACTCAGGCTTACGCTGAGGCGGACTTGGTTATTTGCAGAGCGGGCGCCGCCACCGTGGCCGAGCTTGCTGTGGCCGGAGTCGCCGCTCTGCTGGTGCCGTATCCGCATGCCGTAGATGATCACCAAACCGGTAACGCGCGCTGGCTGACGGACGCGGGCGCGGCGTGGCTTGAACCGCAGGCGCATTGGACCGCCGAGGGCTTGGCGGATCAGTTGGTCCGTTTGGCCCAGCCGGCCACTGAGGGGGCTGCTGCTTCGGGGGTCGATTCCCTCAAGGCGCCAGCCGGTCGAGCCGAGCTTGTTGTCATGGCCGAGCGCGCTCGTGCGCTCGCCTTTCCGGACGCGGCCGAGCGGGTCGCTGATTTTGTCGAATCGTTGGCGCGCAGGCTCCCATGAAGCACAAAGTCAAACGGATCCACTTCGTGGGGATTGGCGGAGTGGGAATGAGCGGGATTGCCGAAGTCCTGCTCAATTTGGGCTATCAGGTGAGCGGCTCCGATGCGATTGCGGGCAGTGCGACCCAGCGCTTGCAGGGCCTCGGCGTTCCGATTCGAATCGGCCACGATGCGGCGCAGATCGTGAATGCCGATTGCGTGGTGATTTCGACGGCGGTCGCGGCTGATAACCCCGAAGTGCTTGCGGCGCGCGCTCGAAGGATCCCGGTTGTCCCCCGTGCGCTCATGCTCGCCGAGCTCATGCGCCTGAAGCGCGGCATCGCGATCGCAGGTACCCACGGCAAGACCACGACAACCTCACTGGTCGCGAGCGTGCTGGCGGCGGGGAATCTGGATCCAACTTTCGTGATTGGAGGGCGGCTGCTGTCCGCCGGTGCTAACGCCAAGCTGGGTCAAGGTGATTTCATCGTGGTCGAGGCCGATGAGTCTGATGCGTCGTTTTTGAACCTCTCGCCCATTTTGGCGGTGGTCACGAACATTGATGCCGACCACATGGAGACTTACGGTCATGATCTGGCCCGGTTGCGCCAGGCCTTTGTCGAATTCACGCAGCGTCTGCCGTTTTATGGCGCCGCTGTTCTGTGTACCGATGACCCCGGCGTTCGTTCGATCCTGCCATTTATCTCCAAGCCGATGTTGAGCTATGGCTTTGGCGAAGATGCGCAGGTTCGGGCGGTCGATGTGGAGGCGATCGGCGAGACGATGCGTTTCACCTGTTTGCGCGAGGACGCTGCACCACTGCCGCTCACGCTCAATCTACCCGGTCGGCACAACGTATTGAATGCCCTCGCCGCGGTGGCAGTGGCCGATGAACTGGGGGTCGATGACGACGCCATTCGCGAAGCGCTCGAGGCGTTTCGGGGCGTGGGCCGACGGTTCCAGCGCTGGGGCGCTTTCCCGGCTCGCGAGGGCGGGCAGTTCTCGGTCATTGATGACTATGGTCATCACCCTGTCGAGATGGCGGCAACCCTGGCCGCTGCGCGTGGCGCCTATCCGGGGCGGCGCATCGTCCTCGCGTTTCAGCCTCATCGGTTCACCCGGACCCGAGACTTGTTTGAAGATTTTGTGCGGGTGCTTTCCGGGACCGATGCACTCTTGCTGGCCGAGGTCTATGCGGCCGGTGAGCCGCCACTCGTGGCTGCTGACGGACGTGCGTTGGCGCGTGCCGTGCGCGTCACCGGCCGGGTCGAGCCAGTATTCGTCGAAGACATTTTGAGCATGCCCGATGCCATCGAAGCCATCGCCCGCGACGGCGATATCGTGATCACGATGGGTGCAGGTTCGGTGGGCGGCGTGGCGGCGGCGCTGCGCGAACGCCTCGATCGAATGGAATTGCAAAAAAACACGGAATCGCAAAAGAGCGGGGATCGGCCATGAGTGCGCACGGCATCGAGCCCGGCATCGGGGAGGCGATTGATCCGCGCGGGCTCGGCAAAGTCGCCGTATTGTTTGGCGGCGATTCCGCCGAGCGCGAGATTTCCATCCGCAGCGGCACCGGAATGCTCGCCGCTTTATCTCGCCAGGGTGTCAATGCGCACGCCTTTGACCCGCGTGACCGGTCCCTTGATGCACTCCCGCGTGAAGGCTTTGATCGCGCGGTGATTGCCCTGCATGGTCGCTGGGGTGAGGACGGTACCGTCCAGGGTGCGCTGGAGCTATTGCGTATCCCTTATACCGGTTCCGGCCCGATGGCTTCGGCTATCGCGATGGACAAAGTGGTCACCAAAGAACTTTGGCGTGCGGCTGGGTTGCCGACGCCCAACTGGCAGGTGCTTGAGGCGGCGCAGGTCAATAGCGCCTGCGGTCGGGCCCAACTCATCGCCCACCTTGGCTTGCCGCTAATCATCAAACCCGCACACGAAGGGTCCACCTTGGGCTTAACGAAGGTGCAGCACGCGGACCAGCTTGAGGTGGCTTTCGAGCGCGCTGCGGCTTGTGACGACACCGTGTTGGCCGAGCAATTCATCGCCGGGCGCGAACTCACGGTCGCGCTCGTGGGCGGTACCGCGGTACCCGGGCCTCTGCGTGCCGAAGCGCCGGTTCATGCCCTCCCGGTGATTGAGATCTGCGCACCCGATGGTAATTACGATTACCAGCACAAGTACTTTGGCGACGAGACGCGCTATCTCTGTCCGGCGCCGCTGCCGCCCGCGGTCGATGCCCAGGTACGCGCGTTGACTGAGCAAGCGTTTCGACTGCTGCGCTGCCGCGGGTGGGGGCGTTGCGACGTCATGCTCCAGCCTGATCCCGACGCGCCCGATCAGCCCGAGCGCATGCGGCCAATGTTGCTTGAGATGAATACCTGTCCGGGCATGACCGATCATTCCCTGGTTCCGATGGCTGCCCGCGCGGCTGGAATGGACTATGACGAACTGGTGCTG
>RFVZ01000138.1 GCA_009922405.1 Betaproteobacteria bacterium | reverse complement strand
GTGCTGGTTGCGCCCTCGACCAGGAGTTCGTCCAGCCCATAGCGCCAGGACACGGCCAGAATCTTGCGCAACCGAGCTGCCCGACGACCCGCAGTCAGCAAGGACCCCAAGGCGGCCATCACCGATCCGCTGTTAGCCGCCGATCCGCCGCCCGAGCCCCCCGACCGAGCCGATACGGGGCTGGGACGTTGGCCGCTCATGACATCCAGACCACTGAAGGGGCCGGCAACTCGTCGGGATCAAACGCCCGATCGCCGTGGGGATCAGGAATCCCACTCGGCACCAGTCCCGCGAAATCAAACAAGCCCCGATCCAGCAGATGGGAGGGTGCCACTCGTCCCAGGGCTGAGAACATCGTCTCGACCCTTCCGGGGTGCTGACCTTGCCATTCGCGCAGCATCCGGCCAATCTCCTGGCGCTGCAGGTTCTCCTGCGAACCACACAGGGTGCAGGGGATGATTGGGAAGGCTTTCCACTCGGCATACGCCACGAGGTCGGCCTCTTCAACGTAAGCCAGTGGCCGGATCACAACATGGCGGCCGTCATCGCTGACCAGCTTGGGCGGCATGGATTTAAGACGACCACCGTGAAACAGGTTTAGAAAGAACGTCGCGAGGATGTCATCGCGATGGTGCCCGAGTGCGATCCGGGTCGCACCCAGCGTGTCGGCCACCCGATACAGAATGCCGCGCCGCAGCCGCGAACAAAGCGAACACATCGTTTTACCGTCCGGAATGTTGCGCTTGACGATGCTGTAAGTGTCCTGATTCTCGATATGAAATGGGATGCCGCGCCCGCTCAGATAGGCCGGCAAGACTTCGGCTGGGAAACCCGGTTGCTTCTGGTCCAGATTCACCGCGATCAGCTCAAAATCAATCGGCGCGCGCTCGCGCAAGCTCAGCAGCAGATCAAGCATCGCATAGCTGTCTTTACCGCCCGACACACAGACCATGACCCGATCGCCCGGGCTGATCATATTGAAGTCCCCGATCGCCTGACCGACTAGTCGGTGCAGCCGCTTGGAGAGCTTGTTGCGCTCGCGCTCGACGTTAGAGCTCATGATGGCGCTCATGCGGGGGCACTCCAGCGCGTGATTTCGACCGTGGCCGCATCGACATCCGAAAAAGCCTGTGGCTTGTCGATCGCCACCCGCACACAACGCACGGGCAGGGCGAGCAGGATGCCTGCAGCCATTCGCTCGCAGGCACTCTCCAACAAGTGGATATGCGACTCAGTCAGCGTCTCAATCGCGATCTGACGCAGACGACCGTAGTCGATGACTTCGTCGAGCCGGTCCTGGGTAGGCGTGCAAAATTCGGAAGGGACCCAGACATCGATATTGACCCGAACCGGCTGAACCGCTCGTTTTTCGTGTTCAAAAACGCCGATCGATACATCGATCGCAAGGCCGCGCAAGGCAAGACGAGTGCAGTGGTCCAAGTTCATGGCAGGAAGCTCACGTCGCGACCCATCCGCAATAAATGCTGGCCGCCGTCGACCACAAGATTTTGGCCCGTAATGGCGGGATTTGCGACCAGGGCCAGGATGGCACCCACGATATCTTCCGGGCGGCTTGATTGATCAAGGACTGCGGTTTCGCGATGAGTACGGGAAAATTGCTCGGGTGTTTGGAGGTGGCTCGGCAGGGTAAGCCCGGGCGATACGCCCACCACCCTGAGCCGCGGTGCGAAGGCCATCGCTTGCATCGGTAAAGCCGCTGCCAGGGCCGCCTTGGTGAGGGTGTACGAGAAAAAATCCGGATTCAGGCCCGCCAGTTTTTGATCCAACAGATGGACGACGACGCCCCTGGCATCTTCGGGCATGGCTTGATAGAGACGCGCGGATAGCCTCAAGGGCGCCGTCAGATTGGACGCAACATGTTGATCGAGGCGCGCCGCCGAGACAGTCGCCGGGGTGTCATGCTCGAACAAAGAGGCGTTATTGACCAGACATCGCGGCACACCGAGTTCTGCAATCACCGCGTCAAGCAATCCATCGCAGGCGCTCTCAAGCGCCAGATCGGCTTCGAAGCAAGCAGCGCGAACACCCAGTGCCTGCAGTTGAGCAACGGTCTCGTGGGCTGCAGGCGCGGAGCGACGATAGTGAACCGCAACGTCCCAGCCGCTGCGTGCGAATCCAAGTGCAATTTCTCGTCCAAGCCTCCGCGCCGCGCCGGTAACCAACGCGATCGGACGCAATGATCCGGCGGAGCCATTCGCGGCAGAATCTGGCTCGGGAGGATTCAGACGGGTGTCGGCGCCAAGCTTAAGCACGAGCGAACTCACAGACGCGGAATTGAGGGGTTACAAAGTGTGGGATGACAGCGGTTGCGACTGAGTTTAGCCCAGGCCCCACTTTACAATCGCTTCTATGCCCAATTGCCAGACACGAATAACCCACGCGATCGATCAAGCCGGCGGCTGGCTGCGCTTTGATCACTACATGGCGCTGGCGCTTTATGCCCCGGACGTGGGGTATTACGAACGGCAGAATCACCAACCAACGGACGAATCGGGTGGCCCCGTCGGCCCCAATCGCCGGATTGGCCCGATTGGCCCAGCCACGCGCGGGGGCGACTTCATTACGGCACCGGCCTTGACGCCGCTCTTCGCGGGCGCTCTCTCAGCCCAGCTTCTGCAATGGTTCGAGTGCGGCCCGGCGCGGATCCTGGAGTTCGGGGCCGGAACCGGACAACTCGCTGCCGACCTGCTGGTAGCGTGTGCTCAGGCGGGACAGGCGCCTGAAACGTATGAAATCATCGAGCTATCGAGCGCCATGCGCGAGCGGCAACGCGACACCTTGGCGCGAATTCCGGCCGAGCTGGCCGCGAGGGTTCGCTGGCTCGAGCGCATGCCCGAACAGATCGACGGCGTGGTGCTTGGCAACGAACTGCTCGATGCGCTGCCCGTGCGCCTATTTGTGGCCGATTGCGGCCAGGTGATGGAGCGTGGGGTCGTACATCGGGGCGCTAATTCCCCGGGGCAAAACCCGTTTGCATGGTCTGATCGAGTGGCAGATGCTGCGTTCGCACTCGAGGTGACACGAGCGATCGGGGAAGCCGGGTGGTCCGTTGCAGACGCACGAGGCTACTTAAGCGAATGGCCCGAACAAGCCGTCGGCTGGGCGGCAAGTGTTGCTGAGCGGATTCGACACGGAGCGCTCCTGCTGATCGATTATGGTTTCCCCCGGTCGGAGTTTTATCACCCGGCCCGCCACACCGGTACGCTGATGTGCCATTACCAGCACCGAAGTCACCCCGACCCATTGATCGACCCCGGTCAGCGCGATATCACCGCACATGTCGATTTCAGCGCAATCACGGCAGCGGTGATGAGCACCGGGATGCACTGCGCCGGCTACACCAGCCAAGCGCGCTTCTTGCTCAATTGTGGATTACTCGATCGCCTTAGCGCCCTGCCACCCACTGCCTTACGAGAACACAGCGCCCAAATCGCCGCCGTCCAAATGTTGCTGTCAGAAGCTGAAATGGGCGAGCTGTTTAAGGTGATTGCGTTTACCCGCGGAATGCCGGAAGCGACCCCGCTCGGCTTTAACCAAGGCGACCGCTCGATGTCGCTTGAGCGCCGATCATGATCCGTTGGATGATTGTGACGCTTCTTGCGCTCATTCTTTTTTCTGGACTAACGCCGCTACTGCGTCGCTTTGGAATCGGCCGTCTGCCGGGGGATTTCACCCTGCGACTCGGACGCCTAGAAGTTCCACTACCGCTCGGCTCAACGATTATTTTGAGCCTAATCGCTGCCGGCCTCGGTCGGCTACTCTAAGCCGGATGATCTGATCACCGAGGTCGTTACCGATCGGTCAGCGCAAACTCAGATCACCGTACCAGCCGATCGCCCGCGATTCGGTGTGATCGGCATCGACAAACAAAGCGATACCCTTCAAGGTCCCCGGTGGCTCGCCAAACACCTCTGCGAAATCCGCGGCCACATCCCGGCGGGTACGCAACCAGGTGCGCATAGGGGTCGTTTGATTGCCGACAACGATCGAACGAACCCGAGTGGTTCTTGGATCAATTACGATTTCCCCCAACTCCCGCTCTGGCGCCCAGACGTAGACCAGCGTTGCGTAAGGGATTTCGTGTCCGGTCAATACTTGCGACAAGTCCGATAGCATGAGCTCACGGGCCGGCATTTGAGACCGATCGCCATTGAACGACAAGGCCACCCGCATCGCACTGTCTTCACGTGATCGGTCACCGGGGTCCGCATCGCTTGGTGGCAGATCGATGCGCCAGTCCCATTGCAATTGTTCGTTCGCGGCGATCGTGCGACCAACCGGATGCGCGATCCCCGAGGCCGCCTGTTCAGCGTCCCCGCGCAGTGCCAGCGCGGGGGAAGACACCTGTGCGGGTCCGGCGGTGTTGGAGACCCGCTTCAACCCGTCGCGCTCTGGCGCAAGCCCGCCCTGCGATATTGCTGCGGATCCATCGCCCCTCTGCAACCATTTCCGGGTCATCCCGGGCGCTGCATCTAAAGTCGCATCCCAGGGTACCGGGCGCTCGAGCCGCCAATGCGTCTTCTTCTTGTTTGGGGTGAGCAGGAAGGGCTGCCACTGCCCCGGCAAATCTTCGCCGGTCCGCGCGGACGAAAACGCGGTGATCGCAGCGTCCGGTTTAGCCGCGGGCGGAGGGACTTCATTGGCCTGGCCAAGCTCAGCCAATCGATCGCCCGTCGAAGCACAACCGGTTAGTGCGAGCACTGCGCCGATCATGCAGCCCAACCACCATTGTCCCGACCGGTGCATTAAGGGGGTTGAGCAGGCCCTGGCGACCATCGGTTTCATACTGCCGCGCTCCGGGTAATTGCGTCGATCCGGGCGCGCTGGACCGCCAGGCGAATCCGCTCCGAGACCGTTGTGTCAGGTGAGGTCCTAGCGGATGGGGTCCCGCCGGACGATTCCTGGTCCGCAGGGACGCTTTGGGCCACAGCGCCTGCGTCGACGCCCCGCGCTGCGTTCAAAGCCTGCACGAAACGCTCAGCCTGCAAAGTTTGATCCCCGGACGCGGACGGGTTAGTCGAAAAGTGCATGGACGGATGCGTGGTCGCCTGCACGTACGAGCACGCCTTGAGCATTCGCAAAAACCGATCGGGGCGACGGATTCCGTCGCAGCGCTCGATGGTTTCCAGCATGGCGTTGGCTGACAAATCGGACGCTCGTTCAATTGAACCGCGTTCACGAGCGATCAACTGCGCCATGGCGCGCAGTTCTGCGGGCACGCGAAGACGCTGCGCCATCGCTTCGGCGTCTGAATTGTCCTCGGTGCTGGTCAGGTCGATCGTCAACAAGGCCCATCTCACATCTAGGGGTTCGTCGTTCGAGGCGGCCTCATCGATCCGTCGCCCCAAGCGATCATTCCACACACGATTGAGTTCGGGCAATAGCCGCGCCAGCGCTCCACACCCATGTAAGACCTCGAACAGCCGCGACGGCTGACGCTCCATCAAGCCCCTGGCCAATTCCTGCCAAACCCTTTCGGGGACCAGAGCGTCGACTTCACCTGCAGCGACCATTGTGCCCAACAGCTTCTGGGTCTCTGGGTCAACCCTGAAATCCCCGAAACGGGCCGCAAAACGCGCCAGTCGAAGAATTCGTACGGGGTCCTCGGAGAAGGCGGGTCCGACGTGCCGCAAGACCCGATTGGCCAAATCACGTTGCCCACCAAACGGGTCAATCAAACGACCGTCGGCGGCCTGAGCCATCGCATTTATCGTCAGATCGCGGCGCTCGAGATCCTCCTCCAAACTGACATCGGGGGCGGCATGAAACACAAAGCCCCGATACCCGGGAGCGGTTTTTCGCTCCGTGCGGGCGAGGGCGTATTCCTCGCGGGTTTGCGGATGCAGAAAAACCGGGAAATCTTGACCGACTGGCTTAAAGCCCGCCTCAATCAATTGTTCAGGCCGGGCACCGACCACGACCCAGTCGCGATCAGCGCCCTCGAGGCCGAGTAACGCGTCCCGAACGGCACCCCCAACCACGTAGACCTTAGCGCCAACGGGTAACACGGGTGCCCCCGCGTCATTCATCGATTTCTGCGCTCGCGCAGATTGATGTAATGACCGACGCCGTGGCGCGCATCTGCATCGGTCGCCAGCCAAGTCGGTACGATGGTCGAGAGCGCCACCGGACGCACGCCCAATTCGGCTGGAAAGCAGGCTAAATCGCCACTAGCGACGTTATCGACGGCCATCGAATCGACGTTATCGCGCGACATGAGGGTGGGACCGGGCAAGTGCTCAAGGAACCAGGCTTGCCATTTGCCCAAACCCGCAGAGAGCGGAATGATCGGCCTTGGGTGGCCACTGACCCGGCCGACCCAGGCCACAAGTTCCGCCAGGGTGAAGACTTCGGGCCCCGCCAGTTCAATCGTTTTACCAATCGTGCTCGCTTCGTCGAGAGCCGCCGCAATTGCTGCGACAACATCGCCGACATAGACCGGTTGAAAACGACATGAGGCGCCTGCGAGCGGCATCACCGGGGCGAACTGGAGTAAGCCCGCAAACAAGTTCAAGAACTGATCATCGGGTCCAAAAACCACCGAAGGCCGCAGGATAGTCCAGTCGGTCAGCGACTGTTCAATCGCGCGCTCACCGTCTGCCTTGGAGCGCAGGTACATCGAAGGGCCACGCCGATCAAGCCGAACCCCAAGCGCACTGACGTGAATGATTCGGCGAATGTTGGCGCGTCCGCAGGCCTCGACCAGGCGCCGGGGCAGTGCGACATGGGCCCGTGCAAAGTGTTCGCCATACGGCTCACCGGGCTTGTCGTGGAGCACACCGATCAAATTGACAACGGCATCATTGCCCGCAAGGAGTCGGGTCAGCGCCGCACTGTCATGCAGATCCGTCTCAACGATTTCAACCGTTGGCAGGAATTTCAGATCGCGACCGTGTTGACTGCGCCGGGTTGGCACGACCACGTGACAGCCTTGCTCCACAAGCCGGGCCACGAGATGGCGACCGATAAATCCCGTTCCACCAAGCACAACAAT
>RFVZ01000137.1 GCA_009922405.1 Betaproteobacteria bacterium | reverse complement strand
TGGGCCTCGTCCTGATCGCTCAATGCCTCCCGCACCCGAACCGGCTCACCAACTCCAGCCTCAGTCCAGAGTTGCTTGCCGAGCCGATTGGCATTGCGCTGAATCAACTCATTGGCGCAGTCCAGAATATGTCCAAAAGAACGATAGTTCTGTTCAAGACGAATCAGATTCGGGGTTTGAAAATCGCGTTCGAACGCAGCCATGTTGCCGACATTGGCACCGCGAAATGCATAGATCGACTGGTCGTCGTCCCCGACCGCAAATACCGCCGCGCCCGGGCCTGCCAACAGCCGAATCCACCGGTACTGCAGCGTATTGGTATCCTGAAATTCATCGACCAGCAGGTGCCGAAACCGCGACTGATAGTGGTTGCATAACGCGGGCTGGGACTGAAGCAACTCAAACGATCGAAGCAGCAGTTCGGCAAAGTCGACCACCCCTTCGCGCCGACACTGTTCGTCATAAGCCGAGTAGAGGTCGGCCATGCGCTGGTCATACGCAGTCGGTGCCTCAAGCGACGAGGCTCGCAGGCCTTGCTCCTTGGCATTGTTGATAAACCACTGCACCTGTCGTGGGGGATACTTTTCGTCGTCGACGTTGAGTGCGCGCAGGACCCGCTTGACGGCCCCAAGCTGATCCTGAGAATCGAGAATCTGAAAGCTCGCGGGCAGCCCCGCATCCTGATGGTGGGCACGCAGCATCCGGTTACAAAGACCATGAAAAGTCCCGATCCAGATCCGACGGGCGTCCAGAGGCAGCATCGCGGTGAGCCGGGTCACCATCTCTCGCGCCGACTTGTTGGTAAAGGTCACCGCCAGGATACCGGCCGGGCCGACCTGACCGGTCGCCAGTAACCAGGCAATCCGGGTCGTCAGGACGCGGGTCTTGCCGCTGCCGGCACCGGCCAGAATGAGCGCATGTTGCGGCGGGAGTGTGACCGCTGCGAGCTGGCGGTCATTGAGATTCGCGAGGAGATCGGCCATCCCGAGATTCTACGCAGGGCTTGGCTGCGCAGTATCATGGGCCGTCGCTCCAACACGAACCGATCGGATGTCGCGCGCATTCGATGCACCCTCCCATGCAAGAAAAATACACCCCTCAGTCTGTCGAACGCGATGCGCAAGCCCACTGGGCCGCCATCGACGCCTGGCGTGCCAAAGAAAACGATCCGCGGTTCCCGCGAGGCAAGTACTACGCCTGTTCGATGCTGCCCTACCCCTCGGGCAAGCTGCACATGGGGCATGTGCGCAACTACACCATCAACGACATGATGGCGCGTCACCTGCGAATGAATGGCTGGAATGTCCTGATGCCGATGGGCTGGGACGCGTTTGGCCTGCCGGCCGAAAATGCTGCGATGGCTAACGGGGTGGCGCCGGCCGCTTGGACCTGGTCAAACATTGCGCACATGAAGGCGCAGATGCAGTCGATGGGACTCGCGATCGACTGGTCGCGCGAGGTAGCCACCTGCTCACCTGATTATTACCGTTGGAATCAATGGCTCTTCCTGCGCATGCTCGAACGTGGCATTGCCTATCTGCGCACAGGCAGCGTGAACTGGGATCCGATTGACCAGACAGTCCTGGCCAATGAACAAGTCATCGACGGCCGCGGTTGGCGCAGCGGAGCCGTTGTCGAGAAGCGTGAAATTCCCATGTACTACCTGGGGATCTCGAAGTACGCAGACGAGTTGATCGATGGGCTCGACGGCCTCGGTTGGCCCGAGCGCGTCAAGACCATGCAGCACAACTGGATCGGACGCTCCGAAGGCGTGCGCTTCGCATTCCCGCACACCCTCAAGGACATGGACGGAAATCTCGTGGGCGACGGACGCCTTTACGTCTTTACGACGCGCGCAGACACCATCATGGGGGTGACCTTTGTAGCGGTTGCACCAGAACACCCGGTCGCTACGCTCGCGGCCCAAGGGCGGTCCGATATTGAAGCGTTTATAGAGCGGTGCCGCGCCGGCGGCGTTGCCGAGGCCGACGTTGCAACACGCGAAAAAGAAGGGGTACCGACGGGCCTATGCGTTGCCCACCCCCTAACAGGCGAGCCGATACCGGTCTGGATCGGTAACTACGTCCTGATGAGCTATGGCGACGGCGCCGTGATGGGTGTACCCGCCCACGATGAACGGGACTTCGCCTTCGCGCGGGCCTATGGCCTGCCGATCAAGCAAGTGGTTGCACCCGACACCAGCCTTTCCGCCTCGGCTGCCGCCAACCAATCCACCCAGTTCAGCGACGAGGTCTGGGCCGACTGGTATGCCGACAAATTAAACGGGGTTTGCGTCCACAGCGGCGAGCTCGATGGTCTGGCCTATCAAGCGGCAGTCGATCGGGTGATCGAGCGCCTTGCGGCGCAACGGCTCGGCGAGAAGCGCACCACCTTGCGACTGCGTGACTGGGGCGTTTCACGCCAGCGTTATTGGGGCACCCCCATCCCGATCATTCACTGCAATTCTTGCGGCGCGGTGCCCGTGCCGGATGACCAGCTACCCGTCATCCTGCCCGATGATCTGATCCCCGATGGCAGTGGTAACCCGCTGGCCAAAGACGAACGCTTCTGGAGGACAAATTGCCCAAGGTGCCATGCTCCCGCGCGTCGCGAAACCGACACGATGGACACCTTTGTCGATTCGTCCTGGTACTTCATGCGCTACTGCTCGCCCGACTCAAGCGATGCCATGGTCGATACCCGCAATGATTACTGGATGCCGATGGACCAGTACATTGGCGGGATCGAGCACGCAGTCCTGCACTTGCTTTACGCAAGGTTCTGGACCCGCGTCATGCGCGATGTCGGTTTGGTCGGGTTCGATGAGCCCTTCAGCAACCTGCTTACCCAGGGCATGGTCCTGAACGACACGTTCTATCGGGAAGATGACTCGGGGCGTCGCACGTGGTTTCACCCCGATGACGTCGATGTGGCCCATGACGACAAGGGCCGCCCAACCGGTGCCGTTCTGAAAACCGACCACGACCCCGTCAGCCTGGGCGGGATCGAAAAAATGTCGAAGTCAAAGAACAACGGCATCGACCCCAAAGCGCAAATCGATCAATACGGCGCGGACACCGCACGGCTTTTTACGATGTTTGCGAGTCCGCCCGAGCAGACGCTTGAATGGTCAGGCTCCGGGGTCGAGGGGGCCCAGCGATTCCTGCGTCGTTTGTGGAACTTTGCTTACCTTCATCATCAACCGATTGCGGGCCGATTACGCAATCGCGCTGGCGAAGGCCTGGGGGCGTGCGCGCTCACAACGGCCGAGGCCGAGCAACTCAGCGAAGCGTTGCGCGACGTGCGCCGGGAGATCCATACGAACTTGCGGCAAGCCGATTTCGACTTCACACGACGTCAGTTCAATACGGTCGTGTCCGCCGCCATGAAAATGCTGAACACGCTGGAATCACTGGTTCATAGCAAAGCACCGAACGCCGATGCGCCAAGTCTCGCAGTGGCCGCCGAAGGCCTGGGCATTTTGCTGCGTCTGCTGGCACCCGTAGTCCCTCATATCACCCACGCGCTTTGGGTCGATTGTGGCTATGCGGGGGTCGGCGGCGAGTTGATTCAGGCGGCCTGGCCTCAAGTGGAAGAAGACGCGCTTTTGCGCAGCCAGATCACCCTGGTCCTGCAGATCAACGGCAAGGTCCGTGGCTCGATTGCGGTCTCGGCCGATGCGGATAGACCGACAATTGAAGCGGCCGCTCTGGCCTCAGAGGCCTTTCAACGCGCCGCCCCCGGTCAAACACCCAAGAAAATCATTTACGTCGCAGGGAGGCTTGTGAATGTGGTGGTTTGAGGGTGTGAGCTCGATACACTCCGATTGCCAGACACCACAATTGTTACGCCGGCGTTTCTTGCAACACGGCGGCTTAAGGGGACTGTTGGGGTTAATGGTGTTCGGTACCGCATCCATGCTTCCGGGTTGTGGATTTCAGCTGCGCGGTGGGACCGCTTCACGACTGCCCTTCAGCAAGCTGTACACCACCTTCAGCGCGAATTCACCCATCGGGATCGAGTTCAAACGCTCCCTGCGCAGCGTTGGGGGCACCGAGGTCGTCGACACGCCAACCAGCGCGCAAGCCTGGCTCGAAGTCCTCGGCGAGGTTCGCGACCGGCAGGTTCTCGGTTTCTCGCGAACGGGTAGCGCGCGCGAGTATCAGTTGCGCCTGCAATTGCATTGGCGGCTTCATGATGGTCGCGGGCACGAGATGATCTCACCTACGCGAATCTCGCTATCCCGCGACGTGACCGCCGCCGATGCTCAGCAACTGGTCGCCAAGCAAGAAGAAGACGCGCTCCTTTATCAAGATATGACCACCGATCTGGTCCAGCAGCTTCTGCGTCAGTTGGCCAGCGTTCGACCGGCGGACGGATGATGGCGATCGAACGGACCCGCTGACGATGCCCTCCATTCGGCTTGAAACCCTGATGGCTCGCTTGGGTGAGCCAAACGCCGGTCGGCAGGGGTTGTTGGACCCGACCTTGGTCTGGCTTCATGGCGACGAAGCGCTTTTACAAATCGAAGCGGCTGATGCGCTGCGAGCCCAGGCCCGTGCTCAAGGATTCGATGAACGCGAGGTGATCACGGTCGATCGCAGCCTGAAGGCCGATCGCCTGAACGCGATAGCTGGCGCGCGATCGCTGTTTGCCGAAAAGCGCCTGCTCGAAATCCGGTTTGGACAAACCAAGCCGGGGCGCGAATTGGGCGAGGCCATTGCAGCGGTTGCGGAATCAATCCTCGACTCAGGCGAAGGTGCGCCGCGGTTGATCGTCAGCAGCCCACGGCTTGACCGATCAACTCAGGAAACCGCCTGGTGGCAGCGAGTGGATCGCGTCAGTTTGACGGTCGCGATCTACCCGGTTGAACGCAGTCAATTACCGGCCTGGATCGGCGGGCGTCTGGCCCGCCAAGGCCAACGCGCCGATGAGGCATTGCTCGCGACGATCGCGGATCGGATCGAGGGCAACTTGCTGGCTGCCCATCAGGAAATCCGCAAACTGGCACTGCTCTGTCCCGCGGGGACCCTCGACCCCGAAGCGGTCCACGCCGCCCTGACCGATGTGGCAAGGTTTGACGCGTTCGATGTCGTGGACGCCATGCTGGCGGGTGACGCGCGTCGAGCGATTCGAGCCCTGGAAGGGCTACAAGCCGAGGGCGTCGCGACGCCGCTGGTGATCTGGGCCCTCGCCGATGGCTGTAGAACCCTCGCACGACTGGCCGAAGCCCAAACCCAGGGGCGCGCACTCCCGCCCCTGATGCGCAGTCTTCGGGTCTTCGGAAACCGTGAGCGCCTTTATGGGCAGGCACTGCGCCGGCTCGACCGCTCAAAATCAAACAAGCCCTCAGCGGCATCGATCGCAGCAGCCGCACTGGCTGACTGTGCACAGGCAGATAGAATCGCAAAGGGTCTCGACAACGGTGACCCCTGGCAGGCGTTATTGCGAGTCGCAATGCGCGTTGCTGGAGCCCCGGTGTTTGCTGAGTTAACTTGATGAATCCGATCGAACACATCGAAGAACTGGGCCGCAATGCCAGAAGCGCATCGCGAGTTTTGGCCCGAGCATCCACTCGCGCCAAAAATGATGCCCTGCTCGCCATTGCCGAGGCCATTCGAAACGCTCAGGACGACCTGCAAACCGCCAATGCGACGGACCTCGCCGAGGGTCGGACCAATGGACTCGATGCCGCCTTTCTTGACCGTCTGACGTTAAACGACAAGGCCATCACAGCGATGGTGGATGGCCTTGCCCAAGTGGCTGCGTTGCCCGATCCGATCGGTGAAATTACCGACCTTCGACCTCAGCCGAGCGGGATTCGGGTTGGCCGGATGCGCGTACCCCTAGGGGTGATTGGGATCATTTATGAGGCCCGACCGAACGTCACGATTGATGCCGCCGCACTTTGTCTCAAGTCTGGCAACGCAACGATCTTGCGTGGAGGTCGTGAGGCCATTCACTCAAATACGGCGTTGGCGCAGTGCATTTCAGCGGGTCTGATCGCCGCTGGACTCCCGGCGCACGGAGTTCAGGTTGTCCAAACCACCGATCGGACGGCAGTCGGCGCACTCATCACAAGCCCACAATGGGTGGACGTGATCGTACCTCGAGGCGGAAAGAGCCTCATCGAAAGAATCACCCGGGAAGCTCGCGTCCCGGTCATTAAGCACCTCGACGGAATCTGTCATGTGTACGTCGACAAGGCCGCTGATCTCGACATGGCCGTCCAGATTGCGTTCAACGCGAAGACCCAGCGCTACGCCCCCTGCAACACCATGGAGACGCTGCTCGTCGCGCGGGAAATTGCCGGCGCGTTTCTCGCGCGGATCGGTCCGCTGTATCTGGAAAAAGGGGTGGAGCTCCGAGGCTGCGAGGAAACACGGACGATCTTGCAAAAAGTTGGCATCACGGCGATTGCCGCTACCGAGGACGACTGGCGCACCGAATACCTTGCGCCGATTCTCTCGATTCGGGTCGTCGAAGACATCGATGCAGCGATGGACCACATCCGCACCTACGGATCAAGTCACACCGATTCCATCGTGACCAATCACCACCCCCGCGCCATGCGCTTCCTGCGTGAGGTCGACTCCGCGTCGGTGATGGTCAACGCCTCGACCCGGTTTGCTGACGGTTTTGAATACGGCCTGGGTGCCGAAATTGGCATCTCAACCGATCGGCTTCACGCGCGCGGACCGGTCGGGTCGAGCGGGGCCTCGTGCACGGCGAGTACCAGCAACGGGGCGTGCTTCTCGTGGGCCAGGGCGATCGCGCGGGAAAGGGCGCGATCAGCCGACTCGGTGCGCTCATAGCCGACCAGGATGGGTGCGCTCATTCGGGTTCCTCAGGTGGTGTGGACAGTGCATTCGCCACGGTACCAGTCGGGCCACGCCGTGGTGTGCGACGTGGCCCGATGAGAAAGCCTAAACCTTTACTTGAGGGTGAGAGTTACCCTCAACCTGTGCTTTAGAGATCGAGGACGTTGCGCTCGTTCAGGTGGGTCTCCACCTTGCGCTTCACGCGCT
>RFVZ01000136.1 GCA_009922405.1 Betaproteobacteria bacterium | reverse complement strand
AACTTGGGATTCCTTGACCCCGGAGAGCTCGAAGTGATGGTGCAGAGGCGCCATGCGCAAAATCCGCTGACCGGTCCCGTAGCGACGCTTGGTGTACTTGAACCATCCGACCTGCGCCATAACCGAGAGCGTCTCGGCCACGAACACGCCACCCATGATGAAAAGCACAATCTCCTGGCGCACGATGACGGCAATGGTGCCAAGCGCGCCACCGATGGCCAGCGCACCCACATCGCCCATAAAAACCTGCGCCGGGTAGGCGTTAAACCAGAGAAAGGCCAGACCGGCACCGGCCAGCGCACCGCAGATGACGACCAATTCGCCCGCGCCCGGGATATACGGAATAAACAGGTATCGGGCGAAAACCGCATTGCCGCTGGCGTAGGCAAAAACGCCCAATGCGCTGCCAACGAGTACAGCTGGCATGATCGCCAAGCCATCTGCACCGTCAGTCAGATTGACCGCATTGCTGGTCCCGACGATCACGAGATAGGTCAGCACCATGAATCCAAAACTACCCAGTGGATAGGCGATGTTTTTGAAGAATGGAACGATCAGATCGGCCTTAGGTGGCAACTCCCCAGTGAACCCGCTGCCGGCCCAGACCATCAACAGGCGAAGCGCTTCCGATCCACTCTCGGCTGGTACCGCGAACGCGAGCCATATTGCAGCGGCAATCCCAATCGCGCTCTGCCAGAAATATTTTTCACGGGCGGGCATGCCCGCGGGGTCCCGGTGGACGACTTTGCGCCAGTCATCGAACCAGCCGACCGCGCCAAAACCGAGGGTCACGACCAATACTATCCAGATGAACCGATTTTTCAGGTCGGCCCAAAGCAGCACCGACGCCGCAATCGAGAGCAGAACCAGGACACCGCCCATCGTCGGTGTACCGGTCTTCACAAGGTGGGTCTGCGGACCATCCGACCGAACGGCCTGGCCAATCTTGAGCGCCGCCAGGCGGCGGATAACCAACGGCCCCAGTAGCAGTCCTATCCCGAGCGAGGTCATCGTGGCGAGGACTGCTCGAAGCGTCAGGTAATTGAAAACCGAGAAAAAACGCAATTCGCGCGCAATCCACTGGGTCAGCTCGAGCAGCATTCAGGCATGCCCTCCGGCGGGGTGGGCGAAGCCTGTATCGAGCAACCCATGCACGACCCGCTCCATTCGCATGAAGCGGGAACCCTTCACGAGTACCGTGGTCCCCGCGGTCACTGCGACCCGCGCCGCTGCGATCGCTTCATCAACCGTATCGCAATGCTGCGCCGTCTGAAAATCCTGCCCGCCTGGGGCCGAAGTCCACCCCTGCACCGCAGCGCGGGTAAGCGCCCCGGTGGCGATGAGAGCGTCCAGCCCCTGCTCGCGGGCCCATGCACCTACCTCGGCATGAAACTCTGGCCCATTGGCCCCGACTTCACCCATATCGCCCAAGACCAGAACGACTCGCGCGGCAGTTCCGCGGTGACGCAAGTCAGCCAGCAAATCGATCGCGGCAAGCACCGAATCGGGGTTCGCGTTGTAGCTGTCATCAATGACCGTGACCGCATCCGCGCGGGAATGTCGGACCAATCGGCCAGGGAGCGGACGGAAGCGCTCAAGCCCCGCAACGATCGCCGCGGGAGGTACGCCAATCGCACGACAACAGGCTGCTGCAGCCAGGGCATTGCGCACGTTATGCTGGCCGTCGATGGCCAGGTGCACCGTAGGCGTGACATCGAGGCCGCGCAATCGCAGCTTGAAGCCAGTCGGATCGGCGTCCTCCGACGCACTGACGGCGGCTTGACCGTCGTCGCCGAGCGCAAATTGCAGCACCGACCTCGAGCCCGCCAATGATCGCCAAAGCGGCGCGCATGCGTCATCGGCTGGAAATACCGCCACACCGTCGGGGCCGAGTTCGCTAATTGCGGCGCCGTTTTCGAGGGCGGTTGCCTCAACCCCATCCAGAAACTCCTGATGCTCGCGCTGCGCATTGTTGACGAGCGCGACGCGTGCAACGGTCATTTGGGCAAGCCCGGCAATCTCACCCGGATGATTCATCCCAAGCTCAACAACCGCTGCACGGTGCTGCGCGTTCAGGCCCAAGAGCGTGAGCGGCACCCCGATCTGGTTATTCAAGTTGCCCGGCGTCGCGTGGTAGTGCGCCGAGCCAAAAGCGGCCTCAAGAATCGCGGCGATCATACCTTTGACGGTCGTCTTACCGTTGCTCCCAGTCACCGCGATGATGGGAAGGTCGAACTGCGCTCGCCAACCGGCAGCCAGGGCGCCAAGGGCTAACGTCGTATCGGGCACCTGAACTTGAGCGACCGCCCGTGACACGGCAGCAACCGGAGACGCGGACTCGAGCATAACGGCACTCGCACCTGCGGCAATGGCGGCATCGGCGAACGCGTGGCCATCGAACCGCTCGCCCCGCAAAGCGATGAACAAGCATCCGGGTGTGATGGCACGGGTATCGGTACACACGCTATCAACAACTGCCACGGCCCCAGCTGGGAAGTGGCCGACCGCCCCCGGGATCCAGCGTTGGGCCTGCTGCAAGTCAAGTTGCACGATCGCTCCGCTGACTGAGCGCGATCCGGGCCTCATCGACATCACGAAACGGCAATTGCTGGCCCGCGATTTCCTGGACGGATTCATGACCTTTGCCGGCAATCAAGATGACATCAGCGGCCCCAGCGGCGCCAATAACCTGTTGAATAGCCCGCCTGCGATCAGGCTCGACCTGGGCGCCACTGGCTGAGGAGACCCGCACCACTCCCTCTAGGATTGCCCGTACGATCTGCTGTGGGTCTTCGCTGCGCGGGTTGTCCGTGGTGACCATCAGGGTGTCGGCGTGCTGTGCAACCGCCTCCCCCATCAGGACGCGTTTTCCAACGTCCCGATCTCCGCCTGCACCAAACACGCAATGTAGGCGACCGCCGCGTACTTTTGTGATCGGACGCAGCGCAGCCAACACCTGAACCAGCGCATCGGGCGTATGGGCGTAGTCAATTACGACCAGTGGGGCATTGCGCTCGGACAGGGTTTCCATCCGCCCCGGCACCGGGCTGAGCTTCGCAAGCCCAACCAGCACCTGCTCAAACCCCATCCCGTTAGCCAACGCCGAACCCGCCACAGCGAGCGCGTTACTAATATTGAAGCGACCCGGCGCCCGCAGGTTGACCGAGCCACGCCCCCAATCGCCATCGATTTCGATCCGGTACCCCCCCGAATCGAGAGTCTCGATTCGCTCAACTCGCAGCCAGGCGTCCACCCGCGCAGTGGCCTGAACGCCCCGGCGCTTAGAGTCGATCCGGTAACCAATCCGCTGGACATGACTAGGCGCCGCCTCGAGCATCCTGTCAGCCGCCGCATCGTCGCAATTGACGACGACTGATGCCAGACCTGGCCATGCAAAGAGCGCTGCCTTTGCCTGGGTATACGCCTCGAGATCCGGATGAAAATCCAGGTGATCTCGAGTTAGATTGGTGAAAACAGCCGTCTTGATTTGAGTGCCATGAAGACGCCCCACGGCGAGGCCGATCGAGGAGGCCTCCAGTGAAACAGCCGCCAACCCGTCGTGAGTCCAATCAACCAGCATTGATTGCAAATCAACGGCTTCGGGTGTGGTCAGCCCCAGCGATGTGAGGTTTTCGAGCGGGCCAAATCGCCCGGCGCCCAGCGTACCAACGACCGCACAGGGCGTTCCGTCGCTTTCAAGAAGCTGTGCCAGCCACTGGGAGCAGGTGGTTTTGCCATTCGTTCCGGTAAATGCGGTGATCGCCATTCGCGCCGAGGGATGTCCCAGCAACTCAGCCGCAATCGGACCCGAATTGCGATGTGCAGCGATCAGCGCCGCGTTGGCAACACCGCGCCCCGATTCGGAAAACCCGGAATAGGTTTCAGCTGGCCAGGCAAAGCCATCGGCTGGATCCCAAAGGACCGCCCCCGCGCCCGCCTGAACGGCCTCCGCAATGAAGCGCCGGCCGTCGGTTTTGCCACCGGGCGCCGCCACGAACACATCGCCTGGCCGCACTTGACGACTATCGAGACGCAATCGCGCGTGACGAGTCCAGTGCGCACCCTGTCGCAACCACCCAACGGCGGCCAGAGCCGCGGGTGAGAGTATGCCGGCGCTCGCCAACGCATCAGTGGGTGGGCGCGCCGTCATCACGCGTTCCCTCGACTGCGGGCCGGCGCGCGCGCGGTCTTGCTTGTCGGCGGCATCCCAGGAACTGGGCCCGAACCAGACCCTGATTTGGCACCAGAGTCGGTTTCCGCGCGCAAGGGGATATCCGGCGTCACGCGCAGGGTCCGCATCGTGTCGCTGGCAATCCGGGCAAAAATTGGCGCCGCAACGGTTCCGCCGTAGTGCTCCCCCGCCGAGGGCTCATCGATCATCACCGCGATGATGACGCGCGGGTTTGACGCCGGAGCAAACCCCACAAAGGATGAAACGTAACGGGTAACGTAACGTCCGCCATCGAGTTTATGGGCGGTACCGGTTTTACCCGCCACGCTGAATCCCGGGATCTGCGCTTTGGGTGCCGTACCGCCTGGGCCGGCCGCGAGTTCGAGCATGTGTCGAACTGCCCGCGCAGTCTCGGCCGACATGACCCGCTGACCGACCGCGGGTTGTTCGCTTTTCAGAAAGGTCAGAGGGATGATTTCGCCATCGCGGGCAAAGACGGTATACGCGCGGGCCAGTTGCAGCAGCGACACCGAGACCCCGTGACCATAGGACATGGTCGCCTGTTCGATTGGCTTCCAGGTCTTCCAGGGGCGCACACGTCCAGCCACGGCACCCGGAAATCCGACCTCTGGCGCCTGACCAAAACCCAGCGAGTTATAGATTTCCCACATCCGCTGCGGGGGCAACTGCAGGGCGATCTTGGCGGTGCCCACGTTCGAGGATTTTTGCAACACCTCCTCGACCGACAAAGTCCCGTGGCCGTGCGCATCACCGATCGATGCCGAGCCAATCGTCAACTTGCCCGAGCAATTCACCATCGAACTGGGCTTGACGATCCCTGCCTCGAGCGCTGCCGAAATCGCGAACGGCTTGAAGGTGGAGCCCGGCTCAAAGGTATCGGTCATCACCCGGTTACGCAGCTGAGCGCCTGATAAAGCACCCCGCTCGTTCGGGTCGTACGTCGGCAGGTTAGCGAGCGCCAACACTTCGCCCGTCTTTGCATCGAGAACCACAGCGGCACCGGCCACTGCATGGTGCTGATTGACGGCGTCGCGCACGGCGTCGAACACGTGATACTGAATCCGGGTATCAATCGACAACTGCAGGTCGCTTCCGTCCTGTGGTTCGCGCAGGGTCCCGACATCCTCGATGATGTTGCCCATTCGGTCGAGCATCACGCGACGAGCACCTGCATGTCCGGCCAGACCGGGCTGGTGAACGAGTTCCATGCCCTCCTGACCGGCATCTTCAACGTTGGTAAAACCGACCACATGGGCAATCGTCGAACCGTCCGGATAGTGCCGCTTGTACTCGCGCAACTGGTGGATCCCGGGTAGCTTGAGGGCGGCGATTTTCTCGGCCTCCGGCGCATCGACCTGACGTTTCAGGTAAACAAAGGTCTTGCTATCAGAAGCCAGGCGCTTGGCCAAATCTCGTTCGGGCATTCCCAGGAGCTTGCTCAGTTCACTGACCTGGGCGGGCTCGAGTTGCGCATCGCCGGGGTTGGCAAAAATCGCGCGTGCGGGCAGGCTCTTAGCCAGAATCGCCCCGTTGCGGTCGGTGATGCCCCCGCGCGTGGCCGGCATCTCGACGGTGCGCATGAAGCGCACCTCACCCTGGCGCTGAAGAAAATCATTCGACCAGACCTGAAGCCACAACGCCCGCGCAATCAGCGCCAGAAACGCGCAGGACATCATGAACATGGCGAATCTGGATCGCCCAGCCGGTAACTTGACCTTGAGCAAGGGGTTCGGAGTGAACGAGTGGACACGGGTCTTTCTCATGGTTTAACACCCGCGGGTTCCGACAGGTAAAGCGTCCGAGCGGGGACGACTCCTTGCATTTTCAAGTCGCGCGCGGCCGCTTCCGCGATCAGAGATGTCTTGGTCAGACGCGACTGCTCGAGCTGCAACTGGTTCCACTGCACCTGCAACTTCGCTTCGGCCTGCTGCGCCCGTTCGAGCTCAATGTAGGCGCGTCGATTTTTGTGCTGGGACTCCACCAGAAGGAGCGAACACAGAACCAGCAAGATCGTGATGACGATGTCGATTCGAGTCATCACGCCGCCGCCTGCAGACGTTCGGCACCGCGCAAGACTGCCGAGCGAGCCCGCGGATTCGCGGCCGCTTCTGCCGCATCCGGCAACACCCGGGGCAATAAGCGAAGGCGAGGAGCCGCCTGCGGCTTGCCGCCTGTGGGCGGGGGCAGGCCTCGCAGACCCGCGGGGAGCGACCCCGCGATCGTGGACGATCCCGCCCGACCCGACTCCTGAGCCAGAAACTGTTTCACGATCCGATCTTCGAGCGAGTGGAACGCGATCACCACGAGACGTCCGCCGGGCCGAAGACAATCAGTTGCGATCTGCAAAACCGCGGCGACTTCGTCAAGTTCGGAATTGACGACGATTCGGATGGCCTGAAAAGTCCGGGTCGCAGGATCTTTGCCGGGTGCGACCGCGCCCGGCCGGCGTCGAACGACCCTGGCAACCAGGGCTGCGAGTTCAGCGGTGCCACGCAAGGCGTTTTCACCGGCCTCAAGACGTCTGGCCACGATGGCTCGCGCAATCGGTGCAGCCGCTCGTTCTTCGCCGTGCAACTTCAGGGCCGCCGCGATTTGGGCTTCGTCAGCAGCCAATAACCAGTCGCGAGCCGAGACGCCCCGGGTCGGATCCATCCGCATGTCCAAGGGACCATCCTGACGAAAGCTGAACCCGCGACTTGCATTGTCGAGTTGTGGGCTAGAAACGCCCAGATCAAGCAGGACGCCGTCAATGGCCACCACCCGATGGGCCTTCAGCACGTCCGCCAGTTCAGAGAACGGCGCGTGATCAATCGAAAAGCGCGGGTCATTAATCGCCCGTGCTGCAGCGACCGCCTCGGGGTCACGGTCAATTG
>RFVZ01000135.1 GCA_009922405.1 Betaproteobacteria bacterium | reverse complement strand
ACTCTCGTTGATCCTGGGCGGCGCAATCGGTAACGTCATCGACCGCGTCTGGCAAGGTCAAGTTGTGGATTTTTTGCTGGCGCATTGGCGCGAAGTGTTCTTCTGGCCCGCGTTCAACGTAGCCGACAGCGCCATCACCGTGGGTGCGATGATTCTGATTCTGGACGAGATTCGACGGGTATCGCGCACGCGATAATCCCGTCAAAATTGAGTTCTTTCGGCTCCTCGCCTCCTCGTCCACCCAGTTTTCATCACCATGCCACAGCACCCACTCGTTGCCGATCCGCTTGCCGGGAAGCGCCTTGTACTGGGCATCACGGGCGGCATTGCGGCCTACAAATCGGTTGAATTGGCGCGCTTGTTGTTCAAAGCACAAGTAGCGAGTGTCCAGACGGTCATGACCGATGCCGCCACCCGATTTATTGGCACAGCGACCTTTCAGGCAATTACGAATCAGCCCGTATTCACCGATGCATGGGATACGCGGGTCGCCAATGGCATGGCGCATATCGACCTGTCCCGTGAGGCCGACGGCATTCTGATCGCCCCGGCGAGCGCCGATTTCCTCGCACTATTGGCTCAGGGGCGCGCGTCTGACCTCTTGTCCACGCTCTGCCTCGCCCGCGATTGTCCGCTGGCCGTCGCCCCAGCAATGAACCGACAAATGTGGGCGCATCCAGCAACGCAGCGCAACCGCGCCCAGCTGGTGGCCGATGGGGTCGCCGTCTTCGGCCCCGGCACCGGTGAGCAAGCATGTGGCGAAGTCGGCGACGGCCGAATGCTCGAACCCGCGGAATTGCTCGACGATCTGCGCGCCTGGTTTGCTCCGAAACTGCTCGCCGGCAGGCGAGCGCTCGTGACTGCAGGCCCCACGTTCGAAGCCATCGATCCAGTTCGCGGGCTGACCAATCGGTCATCGGGCAAGATGGGTTATGCGGTCGCGCGTGCTTTATCCGAGGCCGGGGCGGAGGTCACCCTCGTATCTGGTCCGACCGCCCTCGCTGCCCCAAGAGGCGTTCATCGGATCGGAATCGAGTCGGCCATTCAGATGCGCGATGCGGTACATGCCCACTTGCCCGCAGATCTTTTCGTGTCCGTGGCTGCCGTCGCGGATTGGCGCCCCGCTCAGGTTTTGGTCAAAAAGATTCGCAAGATTGAATCGAATGCGCCACCCGAGCTTCGGTTTGTTGACAATCCAGACATCCTGGCTGAAGTCGCCGCCTTGCCAAACCCGCCCTACTGCGTTGGATTCGCGGCCGAAACGGATGACACCAACAACGACCAACGCGAGCAGGCACTGATCAACCTCGCCTCGGCAAAACGGATTCGAAAGGGCGTTCCTCTTCTGGCCGCCAACTTTGGTCCGGATACGTTTGGGTCCGACGACAACGCCCTGATCCTGGTCGACCAAACCGGTTCAATCGCGTTACCCCACGCGTCCAAGGACGCCCTCGCACGGACGCTCGTGGCCGAGATTGCCCGGCGCATGATTAACCCCCCACGTTGAGGCTTCCCCATGCGTATCGCCGTCCGCATTCTTGACCCCAGGCTCGCCGACCAGCTCCCCCGCTATGCAACGCCGGGAAGCGCTGGGCTGGACTTGCGGGCTTGCATTGACCACGCGCTAACGGTTGAAGCAGGGCAGGCCGTGATGGTTCCAACCGGGTTGGCGATTCATCTGGACGACCCGGGTTACTGCGCCATGATCCTGCCACGTTCCGGATTGGGTCATCGACACGGGATCGTTCTGGGAAACCTGGTGGGCCTGATTGACAGCGATTATCAGGGCCCCCTGCAAATCTCCTGCTGGAATCGCAGCAACGAACCCTACACCTTGCAACCCCTTGATCGGGTGGCACAGCTCGTGATCGTGCCTGTGCAGCAAGTCGAATTTGAACTGGTCGACGCGTTTACCGAGAGCGAGCGGGGTGCTGGTGGCTTCGGCAGCACTGGCGTCGCGTAACTAGGCGACGCCTAGCGCAAAAAGGGACGGGCACAGCGCCCCGTCCCGACAAACGTGTCGTCAGCCGCGGGCTACCGTTTCAGCGACCAATGTTTCGAGCTTGCGCCCGTCCGCGTTGAAACTGCGGATGCCTTCCGCAAGTTTTTCCGTCGCCATCGCATCGTCGTTGACCGAGAACCGGAAGTCCGACTCATTGAAGTGCGCCTTCTCGAGCGCTGCCGATCGGGCGGCGTCAGGAGAAAGCACCTGAGCCACCTCGTCGCCCGATGCCCGCAACTGCTCGAGCAGGTCGGGACTAATGGTCAACAGGTCGCAACCAGCGAGTGCGAGGATTTGTCCGACGCTGCGGAAACTAGCGCCCATTACCTCAGTCTTGACGCCGAAATGGCGGAAGTAAGTCCAGATCTTGGTCACTGAGATCACGCCCGGATCTTCGTGCGGTGCCAAATCGCGACCGGCACGCACTTTGGCCCAGTCATAAATCCGCCCAACAAAGGGCGAAATCAAGGTAATGCCAGCATCTGCACAGGCGACTGCCTGCGCAAACGAAAACAGCAGCGTCAGGTTGCAGTGAATCCCTTCACGCTCTAGAACCTGAGCCGCACGGATGCCCTCCCAGGTCGCAGCAATCTTGATCAGGACACGTTTGCGGTCGATCCCCTCGGCTTCGTAAAGGCCGATCAGGCGGCGCGCACGGGCAAGAGTCGCGTCGGTATCAAACGAAAGGCGCGCATCAACCTCGCTCGAAACCCGACCGGGCACGATGCTAAGAATCTGCAGACCGAATTTCACCAGAGTGCGATCGCACAAGAGATCAAGCGGCTCGGACCTATACTGAGCAACGGTTTCGTCGAGCAGAGTGCGATATTCCGGCTTGCTGACCGCTTTAAGAATGAGCGTCGGGTTGGTCGTCGCATCTTGGGGCGCGTAAGCCCGCATCGCATGGAAATCACCGGTGTCGGCTACGACCGTGGTCCAGCGCCGCAGTGAATCAAGAGCCGTCGTCATGTTGGACCTCACACATTAAACATATCGCGCCAAATATTGCGCGCCCAGGCATCGGCGTACTGGCCCTCGAGCGCGTTTGCCTGCGTCGACAGGCCCCCGGAACCGGCAACGGTCACCATGGTTTTCTGTTCTGAATTGTAACGATGCACCGACGAAACATGCACGACATTTCGATCGTCGACATAGGAATAACAGGTGTTGGCCATCATCGCGGGCTGCGGTGTCCGACCGTGAAGGATTTCGAGAATCGCAGCGGCGGCAGTCTTGCCATGCTGATTGGCCATATGACCAGACTTTGGCATCAGTGGCCCGGCCATCACGGCGTCGCCGAGCACATGAATGCCAGGAGCAGCGAGCGATTCCATCGTGACCCAGTCAACGCCGCACCAGCGGTTATTGACGGTGATGAGCCCGGTCTTCTGGGCTAGATCACCCGCCCGATGGGGCGGAATGACATTAAGAACGTCGGCGCGAATCCGATCGCCAAATTCCGTCACCACAACGCCGGCCTGCGCCTGAACTTCGGCAACAACCGAATTCGGCCGGTACTCAATCATGCTGCCATAGGGTTCCCAGGCCTTGAGAAACAAACCCTTCTTGGACTGAATATCTTCATTGGCATCAAGAACAATGATCTTGGCGGTCGGATTGTTCGTTTTGAGTGCATACGCGACCTGACAAACACGCTCGTACGGCCCGGGCGGACAACGGTACGGTGCACGCGGGATTGACAACACAAAGACACCACCCGGCGGCATGGATTCAATCCGATTACGAAGCGCCACCGTCTGCGGCCCCGCTTTCCAGGCATGCAACACGGTCTTTTGGGCCTCAGCATTCAGGCCCTGAATCTGGTCAAACTGGAAATCCACCCCAGGGGCGACCACCAGCCGGTCGAAGGTCTGATCCGCAATCTTGACCAGGCTGACCACCTTTTTGATCGGGTCGATTTGAGTGACCTCGTCCACCAAAACGGTCACCCCGGCATCGCGAAGGCCTTGATAGCCCATCGTAAGGTCTTCGATCCGACGAGTCCCACCCAACACCAAATTGGACAAGGGGCAGGAGACAAATTGGGGATTGCGCTCAATCAGGACAACGTCGAGACGCGACCCGCCCCAATGCTTGAGGTAACGCGCGGCCGTTGCACCGCCAAATCCGGCGCCGATGACACCCACTCGCCCGAGCCGGCGTTCAAGGACCGCAGGGGCTCCGGGCGTCGAAGCACCGGGCGCAGCGCAACCCGCCAATAGGCCAGAGGAAACGCCCCATGCGGCAGCGCCTTTTAGCAAGCGGCGGCGAGATTGGATCAGTTCAGACATCGAATTTTCCTCTCGACCACTCGGCCCAGGGATGTTGCTAGAGATCGCGCCCGGTCAAAAACTCAGGGCAGGGCTTTCAGTCGCGAGAAGTGCTCTGCCACCAACGCGATCTGGTCGTCGGTATACCCCTTTGCAAGCTGGTGCATGATGGTCGCAGGCCGCTGACCCGACCGAAACGCCTGCATGGTCGACACCATCGCATCGCGGGGGTAGCCCGCAAGCATCGGCATCCCACCCGCTGATCGCCCGTCCATACCGTGACAATTTGCACAATTAGACGCCAGAACTCTCCCCGCGATCGCAGATTCGGACGCTGTCGGGGCTGGAGGGGATTGGGCGTGAGCCGCCTGAACGGTCAGCGCAGCCATCGCCAAAACCAGTACTGACAAGTTGCACCGGCGCATCGATTGGGTTGCCTGCATCTTGGAGTGCTCCCTGCGTTTATGCCGGTACGGTTTCGACCCCACTACGCTCTTCGCCCTCACCAGCGGGAGGAACGGGTCGCGCAACAGGCCCGTCGAACGAGAGCTGCACTTTGTCGGCCTCGTCAAGATCGACCACCACCTTGCCGCCAGTCAGCAAACGCCCAAACAACAGCTCATCCGCCAGAGCGCGGCGAATCATGTCCTGAATCAGACGATGCATCGGTCGCGCGCCCATCAGCGGGTCAAAGCCCTTCTTCGCGAGGAAAGCGCGCAGCTTGTCGGTGAAGATCGCCTCAACTTTCTTCTCCTGGAGCTGGTCTTCAAGCTGAATCAGGAACTTGTCGACGACCCGCATGATCACGTCCGGATCGAGCGAGCGGAAGGAGATGATTGCATCAAGCCGATTGCGGAACTCTGGCGTAAACATGCGCTTGATGTCGATCATCTCGTCACCGGCCTGCTTGGTGTTCGAGAACCCAATCGAACTCTTCTGCAGGGACTCCGCACCGGCGTTAGTAGTCATGATCATGATCACGTTGCGGAAATCCGCCTTGCGGCCATTGTTGTCCGTCAGCGTACCGTGGTCCATGACCTGTAGCAGGATATTGAAAATATCAGGGTGAGCCTTCTCGATTTCATCGAGCAGCAAAACCGCATGCGGTTTTTTGGTGACCGCCTCGGTGAGCAATCCGCCCTGGTCAAATCCGACATAGCCCGGGGGCGCACCAATCAGGCGCGAGACCGCGTGACGCTCCATGTACTCGGACATGTCAAATCGAATCAGTTCAATACCCAGGATGAACGCGAGTTGCTTCGCCACCTCGGTTTTGCCCACGCCGGTTGGGCCAGAAAACAGGAACGCGCCGATCGGTTTCTCAGGCCTACCAAGACCCGAGCGGGCCATTTTGATCGCAGCCGCAAGCGCTTCGATCGCCTGATCCTGACCAAAGACGACGTTCTTGAGATCTCGATCGAGCACCTGCAGCTTCGAGCGATCATCACTCGAGACCGATGCCGGCGGGATGCGGGCGATCTTCGCCACGATATCTTCGATCTCGTTCTTGCCAATGACCTTTTTCTGACGGCTCTTGGGCAGGATGCGCTGAGCCGCACCGGCCTCGTCAATCACGTCAATGGCTTTGTCGGGCAAATGGCGGTCATTGATGTACTTGGCGGCCAATTCAGCTGCAGCCGACAAGGCCGATGCCGAATACTTAACCCCGTGGTGCTCCTCGAACCGTGATTTGAGACCGCGCAGAATCTGCACCGTTTGCTCCACGGTCGGTTCATTGACATCGATCTTCTGGAAACGGCGCGACAGCGCATGGTCTTTCTCAAAGATGCCGCGATATTCGGTGTAAGTCGTCGCACCAATGCACTTGAGTTGACCCGAAGCCAATGCGGGTTTGAGAAGATTAGACGCATCAAGCGTCCCGCCAGAGGCCGAACCGGCGCCAATCAGCGTGTGAATTTCGTCGATAAACAACACCGCCTGCGGATTGGCCTTCAGTTGCTTAAGGACCGCTTTGAGGCGTTGCTCGAAGTCGCCCCGGTATTTGGTGCCGGCGAGCAAAGACCCCATATCCAGGGAAAACACGACGGCCTCGGACAGTACGTCGGGCACATCTTTTTGGGTGATCCGCCAGGCAAGTCCTTCAGCGATTGCGGTCTTGCCTACACCCGCCTCGCCCACCAACAGCGGATTGTTCTTGCGCCGCCGGCACAAGACCTGAATCACACGCTCCACTTCAGCCTCGCGGCCGATCAGCGGGTCGATGCGCCCTTCTTTCGCTTGCACGTTGAGGTTGGTGGTGTACTGGTCGAGCGCACCTGCCTGCTGCGGCGCCTGCGCGTCGGCTTCGGCTTCGGCGGGCTCTTCGCGACCTGCTGACTCTTTGGGTTGCGGGTTCTTGGTGATCCCGTGACTGATGAAATTGACGACGTCGAGGCGTGTGATCCCCTGCTGGTGCAGGTAGTACACCGCGTGAGAGTCCTTCTCACCAAAAATCGCCACCAGGACGTTGGCCCCAGTGACTTCCTTTTTTCCGTTAGACGTGCTCTGGACGTGCATGATCGCGCGCTGGATCACCCGCTGAAAGCCGAGGGTGGGTTGCGTGTCGATCTCCTCCGTCCCAGGCACAACGGGGGTGTTTTCCCGAATGAACTGAGTCAGATTCTTTCGAAGGTCGTCGAGATTGGCTGCGCATGCGCGCAGAACCTCGGCTGCAGAAGGGTTATCAAGCAGTGCGAGCAAGAGGTGCTCGACGGTAATAAATTCGTGACGCTGCTGGCGTGCCTCAACGAACGCCATGTGGAGGCTGACTTCCAATTCCTGCGCAATCATGCTTCCTCCATCACGCACTGCAGCGGATGCTGGTGCTGGCGTGCAAAA
>RFVZ01000134.1 GCA_009922405.1 Betaproteobacteria bacterium | reverse complement strand
CGCTTGAACGGGCTTGCCGTCTGCAGTCGTCGGACCGGCAGCCGTAGCGAGGTAGGTATTGGCACCCGTGAGGACAAATTCGCGCCCGCTGACAAGATCCACAACGACGAGCGTAGCGCCCGCAGAGAGTTGCAATTTGGAGCCGTCGGGAACCTGAGCGAGAGTGCTGACCGGCCCCTTTCCGCTGAGTTCGACTTTGCCGGTGACTTCAGTGACCATCATCCCCGCCATGGCCACAGGTGCGGCAAGCGCGATCCATGCGGTTAGCGACAGGGAACATAACTTTCTGATGATTGAGGTCATTTCTCTTCTCGCGGTTTTCTGCAATCGGGATAAAGAATCAATTTCAAGATCATAAATCATCCCGTCCCGGAAAATAATCGAATGGTTTCAATATTCAGCCAGTTGCAATGCGATGCAGAGAGGACTCAGTGATGAATTTTCCAAGTGAGGGGTGACTTTTTGACCAAAGTTCCTGGCTCGAGTCGTTTGATTGGCGATGTTGGCGGAACCAACGCCCGATTTGCATGGCAGTCGGATCCCGCCGCTCCCTTGTCTCTGATCGAACGCCTTCCCTGTGTGGATTTTGAATCGATCGGCGCGGCTATTCAGACCTACCTCAACAATCACGGTCTACCGACGCCACGTTTTTGCGCAATCGGAATTGCCACGCCGATCACAGGCGATCGCGTCCAGATGACGAATCATCACTGGTCCTTTTCAATTGCTGCGCTCAAGAATCATTATCAATTCGAGCAATTCATTGTGATCAACGATTTCACCGCATTGGCACTGTCGTTGCCTGAAATCGCTCGTTCAGAACTGCATCAGATTGGCCCCGGCGCAGAAGTTGAGGGTTCGCCCAAGGCCTTGATCGGTGCCGGGACAGGTCTCGGCGTTTCTGGCCTTCTCTCTAGCGGGAAGAGCGCTTGGGTGCCGATTGCGGGTGAAGGCGGACATGTTTCGCTATCGGCACAGAGCGACGAAGAGGCGGCGGTGATCGCGCACTTAAGGGGCCGTTTCGGCCATGTTTCGGCTGAGCGCGTATTGTCCGGTCCCGGTTTGGTGAACTTGTACGAAGCAAGCGCCGCCATTGACGCTCGCTCACCAGCGTTGAACACTCCCGAGAAAATTCTTCAAGCATCCGATTCGGATCCCGACTGTAAGCGGGCAGTGCAATGGTTCTGCGCCTTTCTCGGAAGTGTCGCTGGTGACCTGGCGTTAACGCTCGGCGCGAGGGGCGGCGTCTATATCGGTGGTGGTATTGCGCCACGCCTGCTCGCGCACCTCGAAGCATCGATGTTTCGAACCCGATTCGAAGACAAAGGCCGCTTCAAGTCTTATCTGTCCACCATTCCAACCTGGGTGATCGTGAGCGAGCACTCACCGGCTTTGATCGGGGCGGCCCGTGCCCTTGAGCGCTAATCGATCGGCCAATCGATGGTTGTTTGCGACTACCTTGCGGATTTTCGTCGTTCATCTAGTTTGATCTTTAGCACCCTGTATCGCTGAAAATGATCGCCGCGCGGGGCCAGGCATTCCCCATCCGTGGCAAGTTCATTCGATTAGAAAAAGGGGGGCGACGATGTACCGGATGCATGTGGGAAATTTGCCGTGGCGCCTGAGCGACGAGCAATTGCGAAAACTATTCGGGCATTACGGTCCGGGCGAGGCTCGGCCGCGACGCATTCAGGTGACCGTACCGGATCGGATCCCCTTCACCACCAGCTTGAGCCCGCCCGTTTACATTCCCCCTACGTAAGTCGGCCCACCACCGCCTTCGGGGGTCACCCAGACAATGTTCTGGCTCGGATCCTTGATGTCACAGGTTTTGCAATGCACGCAGTTCTGGGCATTGATCTGCAGGCGCGCGCCTTCCGCGGGTGCATCGATTGAATTGCCCGCCGAGTCAACATATTCATAAACACCGGCCGGGCAATACCGCGCTTCGGGGCCACCAAAACGGGCTAGATTGAGGGCGACCGGAACACCCGAGTCCTTCAGCGTGAGGTGAATCGGCTGGTTTTCTTCGTGATTCGTGTTCGACAGAAAGACTGAGCTCAAACGATCGAAGGTCAGCACGCCATCGGGTTTGGGATAAGTGATTCGTTCGCACTCGGCTGCAGGGCGTAGGGTTTCGTGATCGGCGTGATCGTGATGCAGGGTCCACGGGGCGTTGCCGCCGAGAAGTTTCTGGTCGATCCCGACCATGAGCGCGCCCATCCAGAGACCCTTGGACATCGCAGGTTTGAAATTACGCGCCCGGTGAAGTTCTTCGTGCAGCCAACTGGTTTTGAACGTCTGCGGGTAGGTCGCCAGCACATCATGGCTGCGCCCCGTGGCGACCGCGTCAAATGCGGACTCGGCCGCCAGCATGCCGCTCTTGATCGCTGCGTGGCTGCCCTTGATTCGGCTGGTGTTTAAGAAGCCCGCGTCGCAACCGATCAGTGCGCCGCCCGGGAAGACGAGTTCGGGCAAGGATTGCAGACCACCGGCCGTGATTGCGCGGGCGCCATAGGCCAGACGTCGCCCGCCTTCAAAGGTCGTACGGATCGCCGGATGGGTTTTGTAGCGCTGAAATTCACCATATGGGCTCAGCCAGGGGTTGGTATAGCCCAAGCCCACGACGTAACCGACTGCCACGCGGTTTTCCGCCATGTGGTACAGAAACGAACCGCCGTAGGTGGCGGAGTCGAGCGGCCAACCCGCGGTGTGGACGACGAGGCCGGGCTCATGGCGGGCCGGATCAACTTCCCACAACTCCTTAAGGCCAATCCCGTGGACTTGCGGATCGCGGCCCATCGCCAACCCATAGTGTGCGATGAGTTGACGGCCAAGGTGGCCGCGAGCACCTTCGGCGAAGAGCACGTATTTCGCGTGCAACTCCATCCCGGGCTGAAAGCCATCGCCGGGTTGGCCGTTACGACCCACGCCGAGGTCTCCGGTAACGACACCGCGCACAGCACCTTCGCCATTAAAAAGGAGGCTCGCGGCTGCAAAGCCTGGGTAGACCTCGACCCCCGCAGCCTCGGCCTGCTGACCCAGCCAGCGCACCACATTGCCGAGGCTGATGACATAGTTGCCGTGGTTTCGGAAGCAGTCCGGGAGTGCCCATTCCGGCGTTTGCCAGGCTTTTTGCTCGGTTAAAAACAAAAACTTGTCCGCGGTGACGGGCTGGTCCAGTGGGGCGCCCAGCGCTTGCCAGTCCGGCAGGAGTTCATTGAGTGCGCGTGGGTCCATGACGGCGCCCGACAAAATGTGCGCACCGATTTCTGCGCCCTTCTCAAGTACACACACGCTCACGTCCTGACCGCGTTCGGTCGCAAGTTGCCGAATTCGAATTGCGGCAGCCAAGCCCGCAGGGCCGCCTCCGATGATCACGACATCGAATTCCATCGATTCACGTTCGATGGTGCTGGGTGAATGTTCGGTCATGCCGCGCTCCGGTATTGTTCAGGGCGTTGTCTTGATCCAAATTGTAGACTGCTCGCTTAGACGGCCCCGGTTTGGTTCGCCTTCGGTTCGTGTTCACCCCCCATGATTCAAGGACGTTTCCCCCATGACATCCCCGTTTGATTTCAGTGGCCGGACGGCCTTGGTAACCGGCGCCTCGAGTGGCCTTGGCGCCCGTTTTGCACGCGTGCTGGCCCAAGCTGGCGCACGTGTCGTGCTGGCCTCGCGCCGGGTTGATCGCCTGAAGGAACTGCGCGCTGAGATCGAAGGCGAGGGCGGCAGTGCCCATGTCGTCGTGATGGACGTCAACGATGTGGCGAGTATCCGCGCGGCGGTTGCCCATGCCGAGACCGAAGCCGGTGCGCTCGACATCCTGGTCAATAACTCGGGCGTCAGCACCACCCAGCGCCTGGTCGATGTGACTGAGGCTGATTACGATTTCATTTTCAATACCAATACGCGGGGCGCATTTTTCGTCGCCCAAGAAGTGGCCAAGCGCATGATTGCTCGCGCCAAAGGGACCCCCGACGGGACCGTGCCTCACGCCCGCATCATCAACATTGCGTCGATGGCCGGATTGCGGGTGCTCGCCCAGATCGGGGTCTATTGCATGAGCAAAGCGGCAGCTGTGCAGATGACACGCGCCATGGCGCTCGAGTGGGGACGCTATGGCATCAATGTCAACGCCATTTGCCCGGGTTACATCCGGACCGAAATCAATGATGCGCACTGGGAGACCGAGTCAGGCCAGCGCCTGATTCAGATGTTGCCGCGCAAACGCATTGGCTCTCCTGAGGACCTCGATGGTCTCTTGCTCCTCCTGGCCAGTGATCATTCAGGGTTTATAAATGGTTCCGTGATTGCCGCCGACGATGGATTTGGAATCTAAAGCACGCTAGGCGGGGGGCGTATAATCGCGGTCGATCCCAGGGATGCCTCCCGGGGCTTGAGACCGCCCTCGGCGGCAGCCACCCATGACTAAGTTCGTATTCGTGACTGGCGGCGTCGTGTCCTCGCTGGGTAAAGGGATCGCCGCCGCTTCGATCGCCGCATTGCTCGAATCGCGCGGGCTGCGCGTCACGATGCTCAAGCTCGACCCCTACATCAACGTCGACCCGGGCACGATGAGCCCGTTTCAGCACGGCGAAGTGTTCGTCACCGAAGATGGGGCCGAGACCGATCTTGATTTGGGCCATTACGAGCGTTTTGTGACGGCCAAGATGCGCCGTACTAACAATTTTACGACCGGTCAGATCTACGAATCGGTGATTCGCAAAGAACGCCGGGGCGAATACCTCGGTCGGACCGTGCAGGTGATCCCGCACGTAACGAACGAAATTCAGATCTTTATCGAGCGCGGGGCTGGCGTTGGCACCCCAGAGGCGGCACAGGTTGCCATCGTCGAAATTGGCGGCACCGTCGGAGATATTGAATCCTTGCCGTTTCTTGAGGCCGTTCGGCAAATGAGCTTGAAACTCGGCCGTGGTAATGCCTGTTTCGTCCACCTGACCCTTGTTCCGTTTATTCCGTCGGCTGGCGAACTTAAGACCAAACCAACTCAGCACTCGGTTCAAAAACTGCGCGAGATCGGGATCCAGGCGGACCTCCTGTTGTGCCGGGCCGATCGATACATACCGGACGAAGAGCGCGCCAAAATTTCGCTCTTCTCGAATGTTTTGATCGATTCAGTGGTGTCGGTACCCGACGTCTCCAGCATCTATAAAGTGCCTCGCGTTTTGCAGGAACAAAAGGTCGACGCCGTTCTCTGCGAATTGTTGCGACTCGACACGCCTCCTGCCGATCTCTCTCTCTGGGACCGACTGGTTTGGTCGCTCGATCATCCCGAGCGCACTGTTCGGATTGGTATGGTTGGCAAGTACGTTGACCTCACTGAATCCTACAAATCCCTGACTGAAGCGCTCACTCACGCCGGTATTCATACGCAAAGCCGTATCGAGATCGATTACGTGGATTCGGAACAGATCGAGCGCGAAGGCACGGCGATGTTGTCAGACTTTGATGCCATTCTGGTTCCTGGAGGCTTTGGCAAACGCGGTGTCGAGGGAAAAATAGAGGCCATCCGCTATGCCCGTGAACATCAGATTCCCTACTTGGGGATTTGCCTTGGCATGCAGTTGGCGGTGATCGAGTACGCCCGCCACTGCGCGGGACTTACTGCTGCCAACAGTACCGAATTTGACTCGGCCACGGTGCATCCGGTCGTTGGTTTAATTACCGAATGGATCGACCGGGAGGGCCAGGTCGAGCAGCGCACCGAGGACTCAGATCTGGGCGGGACAATGCGCTTGGGCGCCCAGCGCTGTCCGGTTGAGCCCGACACGCTGGCAGCCTCCATTTATGGTGAAGCGGTGACGGAGCGCCATCGTCACCGTTACGAAGTGAATAATCATTACGTGCCTCGTCTGGAAGCTGCAGGTCTGCGGGTTTCGGCGCGCACGCCGACTGAGGACCTGACCGAAATTATTGAGCTTTCCTCATCGGGACCGCAAACGCACCCCTGGTTTGTGGGCGTCCAGTTTCACCCCGAGTTCACGTCCACCCCGCGTGACGCCCATCCTTTGTTTTTATCGTACGTCCGGGCAGCCATTGCGCAGTCAGGGAGGCGGCAGTGAAGATTGCAGACTTTCAAATTGGTGGTGGGCGACCCCTTTTTTTGATTGCGGGCCCCTGTGCCATCGAGTCGCGCGAATTGGCAATGCAAACCGCTGGTGAACTCAAGGCCATGACGGGCGAACTCGGGATCCCGTTCGTTTACAAGTCCTCGTTCGATAAGGCGAATCGCTCATCGGGGGCTTCATTCCGGGGACTGGGCATCGATGAGGGCCTGCGGATCCTCGCCGACGTTCGGGCCCAGATCGGTGTGCCCGTGATCACGGACGTGCATGAAGTGGAGCAGATCGGGCCCGCTGCGGCGGTCTGCGACATGCTTCAGACCCCAGCTTTTTTGTGCCGTCAAACCGATTTCATTCGCGCCGTGGCCTGCGCGGGGGTCCCGGTCAATATTAAGAAGGGCCAGTTTCTCGCGCCGCATGACATGAAGAACGTGGTCGACAAGGCACGAGCGGCCGCTATCGAACACGCGGGCGGCGACCCTGATGCGGGTCAGAACATTCTGGTCTGCGAACGAGGGGTGTCGTTTGGGTATAACAACCTCGTGTCAGACATGCGCTCGCTTGCGATTCTCCGCGAGACCGCATGCCCCGTGGTTTTTGATGCAACTCATTCGGTTCAGTTGCCCGGTGGGCAGGGCACATCCTCGGGCGGGCAACGCGAGTTTGTTCCTGTACTCGCCCGCGCCGCAGTCGCGGTGGGGATCGATGGCCTATTTATGGAAACCCACCCCGATCCGGCCAAGGCGCTTTCTGACGGCCCTAATGCCTGGCCACTTGGCCGGATGCGAGAGCTACTCGAAACGCTGCTGGCGCTTGATCAGACCGTTAAACGCGCGGGATATATCGAGAGCCGACTTTGATCGGGCGCCGCCACTCATTTCTGTTCAGGGAGTTTGAATTCTGATGAGCACCATTGTCGATATCATCGGTCGGGAAATCCTCGACTCGCGGGGCAATCCCACCGTCGAATGTGACGTCCTCCTTG
The DNA here is from genome assembly GCA_009922405.1 of Betaproteobacteria bacterium. Taxonomy (GTDB): domain Bacteria; phylum Pseudomonadota; class Gammaproteobacteria; order Burkholderiales; family Burkholderiaceae_E; genus RFPW01. The sequence goes on along the minus strand of RFVZ01000134.1, from coordinate 62 downwards.
AAAGCGGTGCAATGGGGCGGGCAGCGGTCCCCTCGGGCGCGTCCACTGGCTCCCGTGAAGCC
>RFVZ01000133.1 GCA_009922405.1 Betaproteobacteria bacterium | reverse complement strand
GAGGTAGCGCATGGGACGCTGGGCTTTGATCGTGATCGGCAAGCCAGATTGACAGGGGCTGGGCTCACCACGAGAGCCTGCGGCCGGCCAGACCAAATGTTTTTCCAGATTGCCACCGTTCGCGGCTCAGATTGAAGACTTGAGCCGGAAAATAACCCTTGCGTTGGAGATTTCACCGAATAGCAGCTACGCCGTCTTCCGTGTGGAGTCGATCGAGCACCGCTAAGGCCTTCGGCACATCCCCGGTGGCCGTCATGGCGCGGAAATGGTTCTCCGTGTCCCACGCGGTCAGCGCGTGGGCGCTAAACTGCTCCACGAGCTTATTCATGGACACACCACGGCTTTGCGCGAGCGTAAGCACCCGCAAAGTTCCTAAGCGCAATTCACCGCCACGCAGATCCCGCAAGTGGGTGACGATCGCCTGCGCACTCAGTACCTCAGGCCATTGGAACTGGGTATGGTCATAATCCGGTGATTGGCATTGCCGCGACACGACTTCTCATTCGGTGAAACAACTAGTCTCAACGGCCATTGAAACTCGACTTGAGCGCTTTCGTCAGGAAAGCCGTATTCAAGCAGGGTCTTTGATCACCACAGTCTTTGGCGACGCAATTCTGCCCCGCGGCGGGCGTGTTTCGTTGGGTAGCCTCATCCAGTTGTTGCAGCCCTTGGGTGTCAACGAACGCCTCGTGCGCACGGCCGTTTACCGACTGGTAAAAAAAGAGTGGTTACAGTCTGAGGCTTTGGGCCGAAAAACCGACTACATGCTTACCCCCTCGGGGCGCAGCCGGTTCGACGAGGCATCCCGTCAAATATATGCGACCGACATCCCAGGCTGGGATAGGAGATGGCGCCTTGTCCTGATTGTGGCGGAGCTTGATGCCCGCTTGCGGGAGCAATTGCGCCGTGCGCTCTTTTGGCACGGGTTTGGCGAAACTGCGACAGGCAGTTTTGTGCACCCAACCGCTGATCTGGAAAAGGTGATGGAGAGTCTGGCGTCAGAGGGACTCGACCGGGTGCTGACCAGTCTGGTGCCGATGGTGGCGGTCAATTCTCGTACGGCGCACTGTGCAACAGACAGCGAGATGGTGCAAACAGCCTGGAACCTCAGTGACCTCGCGCTGTCTTACGAAAGTTTCTTGCAGAAGTACGAGCCTATCCGAGATGCGCTACTCGAGAGAGGGCCTGATGATGTATCGGAAGAGAATGCCTTTCTTGTACGCACCCTGCTGATACACGATGTGCGCCGATTGCTCCTGCGTGACCCTCAACTGCCTGAAAGTCTATTGCCCGCCGCCTGGCCAGGAAGTAGTGCTCGGCTGATGTGCCGGGATCTGTATCGCAAACTCTTGCCATTGTCAGAGAGGCATCTGAACGCAACGGTTCGGCTCTCCAACGGTGCAGTGCCCAACGCATCGCACGCGCTATTCACTCGATTTGAGTTTGGCATGGATTTAAAACCGGTTGCCTAGTGTGAGGCTTGAATGGGCGGCCCTTGGAGTCTGCCATCCACCTTGTCAGAACGTTTGGGCTTGTCGCGGAAAGTGATTCACAGCCAGCGAGTTTTTCACGAAGTCGGTGTCTCTTAGAGGCTAGCGATGTCAGTCTTATTCATTTCCGGTCACTGAGTTAATCTGCCTTCCTTACGGGGAGTTACGGGTCGATTGTTACGATTCTGAGCCGGTGAAGCGCCTGCTGGGATGTAAGTGTAAACCCTGATTTGATACAAAAAAATCCATAATCTTGGTAATCACGTATCTTTTATGTTTGACGTGATGAATTGTTGATGTCAGTATTTTGGAAAAATAAATCACCCAGAGCCGTAGCGCAGTAAAAGCGGGGTGAAGACCAAGGAGATGTCTGTGTCTAACCAGCAGGGGTCGAGTCATCGCCGCTATGACAGTCGGTTGAGCGCCTGATGCTTGCGCAGTTCCTGCAATTTCTTTTCTCGGGCATCACGGTAGGTTCTACCTACGCGCTGGCCGCACTGGGTTTTACGCTGATCTATAACGCCAGCCATGTGATCAATTTTGCACAGGGTGAATTCATCATGTTGGGCGGCATGCTGGCCGTGTACTTCACTCATTCGGGTCTTCCCCTGCTGCTGGCTTTGGTTCTGGCGATTGCACTTCCAGCCATCGTTGGTTTGGTCATGGAAAAAGTGGCCATTGAGCCAGTCAAAGGCGCGGAGCCAGTCACGTTAATCATTATCACGATCGGGGCCTCGCTGGTGTTGCGCGGTCTGGTGCAGATCTGGCTGGGCAAGGGAACTTTCAGTCTGCCGGCTTTCTCGGGAGAACAGCCCTTACACGTTCTGGGGGCTACTTTGATGCCCCAAAGTCTGTGGGTCCTCGGTGTCACGGCCGTCGTTGTCTGCTGCCTTTGGTATTTCTTTGCCCGCACGTTGCTGGGCAAGGCCATGTTGGCCACTTCATGCAACCGGGTTGCAGCAGAGTTGGTGGGTATTAACACCGACGGCGTTCTGTTTCTGAGCTTCGCCATGTCAGCCGCCCTGGGCGCGCTCGGCGGAATTCTGGTGACACCCATTACGCTCACGTCCTACGACGCCGGCATCATGCTCGGCCTGAAGGGTTTCGTGGGTGCTGTTCTGGGCGGTCTGGGAAGCGGTCTCGGTGCGGTGATCGGCGGCCTGATGGTAGGTGTGCTAGAGGCCATGGGCGCCGGTTACATCTCGTCCTCTTACAAGGATGCGATGCCCTTTGTGCTGATCCTCCTGATTCTCTTCTTTCGGCCAAGCGGCGTCTTCGGTGGCAAGACTACCGATCGGGTCTGACCTCATGGATAAACATCCCTATCGTGGTCTGTATCTGATTGCTGCCGTGTTGCTTTTCTTGCCGCTGGTGCTACCCAACAGCTTTTACGTGGACCTGGCTATTCGCATGGTGATCAATGCCGTCATTGTGCTGGGGCTAAACCTGCTGATCGGCTTCGCCGGTCAGATCAGCCTGGGTCATGCTGGCTTCATCGGTATTGGTGCCTACGCATCGGCCGTTTTACCCACGCATTTCGGCTGGCATCCAATGTTGGCGGTGATAGCAGGAGCCCTGGCGGCTGGTGTGTTGGCTGCCATGCTGGCCCGTCCAATCTTCCGCCTCAGGGGGCATTACCTGGCCATGGCGACCTTGGGTCTGGGCATCATCATCAACATTATCGTGCGCAACGAAGCCACCTTGACAGGGGGCCCTGACGGGATGCCCGTGCCCGCCATGTCGTTGGGCAGTTTTGAAGTCTCGGGCGACATGCATTGGTACTGGATCGCCGCCAGCCTGCTTTGTTTCAGCGTGTGGGCGTCGATCAACATCATCGATTCGCCCTTTGGACGTGCCCTGCGGGCCTTGCATGGCTCGGAGATCGCATCCAAGGTGGTGGGTGTGCACGTCGTGCGATACAAGGTCAGCGTGTTTGTCATGTCGGCCACGTTTGCCAGCATCATGGGTAGCGTCACGGCGCTGTATGTGGGTTTTGTCACTCCCAACCTGGCGGACTTTTTCCACTCGATCGAGCTGGTCACAATGGTCGTGATTGGTGGGATGGGATCTATCTACGGGTCAGTCCTTGGGGCCGTCTTGCTCACCTCCTTGCCGCAAGCACTGGCCACCTTCGAGGGTTGGGAGACCGTGGTTTTCGGCGCAATCCTCATGCTTTGCATGATCTTTCTGCCCAAGGGGCTGGTTCCTACGCTGGCCAGTCGTTTCGGGAAGGTTGACTGAACATGGCACTGCTCGAGGTTCGGGACCTCTCCATTCAGTTTGGCGGCGTCAAAGCGGTTCAGGATGTTTCCTTCAGCATCGATGCTGGGATTGTCTATGCCGTCATTGGCCCAAACGGCGCAGGTAAGACCACCCTGTTCAACCTCATTACGGGCATATACAAGCCAAGCTCTGGCAGCATCGTATTGGAGGGGCAAAATATTGCGGGCAAATCGCCCGATGTGCTGGCGCAGCGGGGCGTGGCCCGGACCTTTCAGAACTTGCAAGTCTGCATGAACATGAGCGCCGTTGAGAACGTGATGGTCGGCGCCCATTTGCGGTTGGACCGCAACTTGTTCAAGGCAGCCCTACGTTGGCCCTCAGTCCAATCTCGCGACCGTGAACTGCATACCGAGGCCGTTGCGCTGATGCGTTTCGTGGGGCTGGATGCATACGTCACAGTCCGCGCGGACAGCATGCCCTATGGCGCCTTGAAGCGTCTGGAAATTGCCCGGGCGCTCGCGATGAAGCCGCGCCTGCTTTTTCTGGATGAGCCTGCGGCAGGCCTCAACCCCAAGGAAACGACTGAGGTGGACGCACTGATCCGGAAGGTTGCCGACACCGGGGTGACCGTCGTTTTGGTCGAGCACGATATGAAGATGGTAATGAACCTGTCCGATCGAATTCTGGTGCTGGACTACGGACGAAAGCTGGCCGAAGGCACGGCAGCTGACGTGCGGCGCAACCCCGATGTCATTGCCGCCTACTTGGGCGCACACGCCTGAGCAGCATGGGTAGTCTGCCGGTCACTGCCACAACAGCACCAAAGCCGGTGCTGCTAGATGTCCAAGGGCTTGAGAGCTGCTACGGTCGCATCAAGGCGCTCAAGGGCATCACACTCGAAGTGCGACGCGGCGAAACCGTTGCCCTGGTGGGTGCCAATGGGGCCGGCAAGACGACCTTCCTGCGCGCCCTATCGGGCGTTCAATCGATTAACGCGGGGAAAATCCTCTTTGAGGGAGAGGATATTAGCGGGCTGCGCTCTGACAGACGAATGCGCCTCGGCATTTGTCAAAGTCCCGAAGGTCGTCAGGTTTTCGGGCCACTCTCGATCGAAGACAACCTACGTCTGGGCGCCTACACCCAGCCCAAGCAACAGGTGGCCGGGGACATGGAGAAGATTTTTGCCATGTTTCCGATCTTGAAGGAGAAGCGAGCTCTACCAGCCGGCACTCTGTCCGGCGGGCAACAGCAGATGTTGGCCATAGGCCGCGCCCTCATGGGACGCCCACGCCTGCTGCTGCTGGACGAGCCATCGATGGGGCTGGCACCGCTACTGGTGGAAGAGGTATTCAAGGTCATCAAGACTCTCAAAGCTCAGGGGATGACGATCCTGCTGGTTGAGCAAAACGCGATCGCAGCGCTATCCATCGCCGACCGTGGCTACGTACTGGAAACCGGTGCGGTGACGCTTACAGGGACTGGAGAAGCCCTCATTAACAACGAACAAGTGCGTGCGGCCTACCTCGGCATCTAATGCCGTACCGAACCAGCCAATTTCAAAACAGATGACTCAAAACGACCCCATAACCCAAGCCGTTGTTGCCCAACGCTTTAGCGTGATCCAGCGCCCCCAACCCCACTGAGGATCGTCATGGACTACCAGTGCATTCGATTTGAAGTTTCCGACAGCGTCGCCCGACTGACGCTGAATCGTCCTGACAAGCTCAATAGCTTCACCAGTGCCATGCACATCGAATTGCGCGACGCGCTCGACAGCATCCAGGTCGATAGGACCATCCGCGTACTAGTTGTTAGCGGTGCCGGCCGTGCCTTCTGTGCAGGGCAGGACCTGGCCGACCCGGACATGGCCATGGGTGACACGGCGCCCGATATTGGTAATGTGGTGGAGCAAAACTACAAACCGCTCATATTGCGTTTGCAAAACCTACGTGTCCCCACTGTGGCCATGGTCAACGGTGTCGCCGCTGGCGCAGGCGCCAGCCTTGCATTGGCCTGCGATTTGGCGATTGCCGGCAGATCGGCTTCCTTCTTGCAGGCGTTCAGCAAAATCGGCCTCATCCCCGATACGGGTGGCACCTGGTTTTTGCCACAGCGGGTGGGCATGGCGCGCGCCATGGGGTTGGCCTTGTTGGCCGACAAACTGACCGCTGAAAAAGCCGCCGAATGGGGTTTGATCTGGCAAGTGGTTGAAGACAATGAACTCGCCTCGACAGTGGACAAGCTGGCCACACAGCTTGCAGCCATGCCCACCAAGGCTTTGGTGCGCACGCGCCAGGCCATGCACGCTGCACCGACCCACACGCTGGAGCAACAGCTCTCGATGGAAGGTGGCTTTATGCGCGAACTCGGCTGGAGCTCTGACTTTGCCGAAGGTGTCGCTGCCTTCAAGGAAAAACGTAGTCCGCGTTTTACTGGGACCTAACCGAACGACCGGTTTATTAAGGAAAAAATCTCCATGGCTGATCCCTCCACGATGCTGACATCCTCCCAGCGACAGCAACTCGCAGAGGATGCCGCGAAAGCCATGTGGTCCCGTGATCATGCAGCGCAGGCGCTTGGCATCGAAATTGTTGAAGTGATGCCTGGCACTGCGCGGTTGACCATGAAGGTGCGCCAGGACATGGTCAACGGTCATGCAATTTGCCACGGTGGAATGTTATTCACCCTGGCCGACACAGCCTTTGCCTACGCCTGCAATAGCTATAACCTCAACACCGTAGCCTCAGCCTGTCATATTGATTTTTTGGCTCCCGCCCATCTGAACGACAGCCTGGTGGCTATGGCGGTCGAGCGAGCACAAAGCGGGCGTTCCGGTGTTTACGACGTCAGCGTCAGTACCGCCGAGGGAAAGATCGTGGCCCTGTTTCGCGGCAAATCGGCTCGGATCCAGGGTGAGGTCATCTCCAGTTTCGCGCAGGCCTGATAACCCAACCCACCTTGTCATCACAACACATCCCGGTAGTAGACGTTCATGACCGTTAAATTGCCCCAGCCTGGTGAGCTAGAAGCCATTGAAACTGCCAGCCGCGACGAGATATCGACTCTGCAGCTTGAGCGGCTGAAGTGGTCGTTGCGACATGTTTACGAAAACGTTCCGTTTCATCGCAAGGCCTTTGATGATCAGGGCGTGCATCCGGACGACATGAAGACCTTGGCGGATCTGTCCAAGTTCCCTTTCATGACCAAAGCATCCTTGCGCGACAACTATCCCTTCGGATTGTTTGCCGTGCCACGCGAGCAAGTCGTGCGTTTGCATGCATCGAGTGGTACGACCGGGAAATCTATCGTGGTGGGCTACACCGCGCAGGACATCGACCACTGGGCTAACCTCATGGCTCGCTCCATTCGGGCTGCCGGTGGTCGCAAGGGCGACATGCTGCACAACGCCTACGGATATGGCATGTT
>RFVZ01000132.1 GCA_009922405.1 Betaproteobacteria bacterium | reverse complement strand
AATTGCGCCCCGATTGTGTTCGACAACCATCTTGTGATCACACCGCAACCGGGCTGGTTGATCTTGTTCCCGGGGATGCTTCGACACCACGTCCCCGAAAATCATGACCGGCGCGTGATCGTCTCGATGAATATGCTGAAGCTACCGAAGTTTCAGTAAGCCCTGCGCGCCGCATCAACCGGCATCAACCGGCATCAACCGGCCTTAACCCGCTTCAATCGTCCGCCGATGCCGCGTTCGCCGCGTGCGACGAACCAGATCGGCCACGTGACACACTCCGGCGAGACTGAGATAGACGATCGGCCCGAACAGATCACTGGCCCCAAGAGTGGCCCTCAATGCCAGCATCAGGCACAGCCCCGAGAGCAGATTCAACAGGTACTCATCTGGGGCCAAACCACGACGCCCAAGGTAATAAGCGGCCAACAACCAAATGGCCTCTGCAACCGTCAATACAACCGCGAAATTGATCACCCAACCGCGCTCCCACGATTGCAGTAGATAATCTGTCACATTCATAAAAATGATTCCAATGGAGACATCCATGAAAATTCCATCCTGTCAGACCGAGGTCAGCCCCGAAGAGTGGGCGTTGCGCTGCGACCTGGCCGCTGCTTACCGGCTGGTCGCCCACTTCGGCTGGAGTGATCTGGTGTTTACGCACATCAGCGTACGCATTCCGGGCCCCGAGCACCACTTCCTGATCAACCCCTACGGACTGCTGTTCGATGAAATCACCGCGTCCTCTCTGGTGCGAATCGATCAAGCAGGAAACAAAATCGGCAGTAATCCGTTTCCGGTTAACCCGGCGGGCTTCACCATCCACAGCGCGATTCACTCGGCCCGAGATGACGCGCACTGCGTTCTGCACACCCATACCCGGGCTGGCGTCGCCGTGGCTGCACAACGTGGCGGGGTATTACCGATCTCGCAGCAAAGCACCTTTGTCCTCGCCTCATTGGCCTATCACGACTATGAAGGCGTTGCGTTCCGGCCCGACGAGATCCCCAGGCTACAGGCTGATTTAGGCAGCGCGCGGTTTTTGTGCCTTCGAAATCACGGTCTATTGACCGTGGGCAGCTCCGTCGCAGAAGCATTTCTGGGGATGTACATCTTTGAGAGTGCCTGCCAAATTCAGATTTCGGCTCAAGCTGGGGGCGAGCTGCACTCCGTGCACCCTGACATCATCACCGGAACCGCCAAGGCCATGCAGGTTCAAACTGGCGGACTTGGCGCCGCATTTGTATGGCCAGCCCTCTTGCGCAAAGTCCAAAAGCTCGATGCGGGCTACAACACCTAAGCCGTCGAGCCTCATGGGCGAAGACCTCATTCTGCAAACCCGAGCACTGACCAAGGAGTTCAAAGGGTTTGTGGCGGTTAACAAGGTCGATCTGAATGTCCGACGGGGCACGATTCACGCCCTGATCGGCCCTAATGGGGCCGGCAAAACCACGTGCTTTAACCTGCTCACAAAATTCCTCACCCCCACCTCAGGCCAGATCCTGTTTGAAGGGCACGACATCACCGCAGAATCCTCGGCGCGTATTGCCCGCAGGGGAGTGATCCGGTCATTCCAGATTTCATCGGTATTCCCCCATCTCTCAGTGCTTGAGAATGTTCGGGTCGCACTGCAACGCAAACTGCCGACGTCTTTTTATTTCTGGATGCCCGAAAAAACCCTGCATCCACTGAACGATCAGGCGATGGAGTTGCTGGCCGCGGTGGACCTTGAAAGTTCGGCCCAGCTGCCCGCCGTTGAGTTGAGTTACGGCCGCAAGCGCGCGCTTGAAATCGCAACAACGCTGGCGATGGAGCCGACTTTGATGCTGCTCGATGAGCCCACTCAGGGGATGGGACTCGAGGACGTTGACCGAATCAAACAACTCATCAAGAAAGTCTCTGTAAATAGAACCATTCTAATGGTTGAGCACAACATGAGCGTAGTGTCGAGCATCGCGGACACGATCACCGTCCTGCAACGCGGGGCCACTCTGGCAGAGGGACCTTATGAAGAAGTCTCCAAAAACCCCGCGGTGATTGAGGCCTATATGGGCACAACTGCGAACGAGCCGCTGGGTGCTCACTGAGCGCAATTCAAGACCCATGAGCCAATCCCGATTTCTGGAAGTCACCAATCTGCAAGGTTGGTACGGTGAATCTCATGTTTTGCATGGGGTGAATTTTCACGTGGATGAAGGCGAGGTCGTCACGCTGCTTGGCCGTAATGGCGCCGGGCGTACGAGCACCCTGAGGGCGATCATGGGCCTGATTGGGCGTCGGTCGGGCTCCGTCAAAGTCCATGGTCAGCAGACGATTGATCTGCCGACGCACCGAATTGCCCGCCTAGGAATCGGTTACTGCCCCGAAGAGCGCGGTATTTTCTCGAGCCTGTCGGCTGAAGAAAACCTGCGGCTCCCGCCCACGCTCGCCCCCGGCGGCATGAGTATTGACGAGATCTACTCGCTCTTCCCGAATCTACTCGAGCGCGCTGGGAGCCAGGGCACCCGGTTATCGGGAGGTGAGCAACAGATGCTGGCAGTCGCCCGGATTTTACGCACCGGCGCCCGATTACTGTTACTTGATGAAATCTCGGAAGGCCTTGCTCCGGTGATTGTCCAGAAGCTCGCCGAAATGGTGACGATGCTTCGCCAGCGCGGCTACACCATCGTGATGGTGGAGCAAAACTTCCGGTTTGCCGCGCCCCTGGCCGACCGATTTCTGGTCATGGAGCATGGCGAAGTGGTGCAAGAATTTCGACAGAGCGAACTCGCGGGCCAGATGGCCTCCCTGCATGAGTACCTGGGCGTTTAATACGTTTTTTTGATCAATTATTCCAACGGAGATAGTTATGATATTTAAATTTAATAAGCTTAGCGCAGCCTGTGCGATCGCTGCCACGACCCTCATGGGCGCAGTCGGCGCGGCCCAGGCCCAATTTTCGGGCGATGTCATTAAGGTCGGACTGATTACCGATATGTCGGGGCTGTATGCCGATATTGACGGGCCAGGCGGAGTCGAGGCAATCCGGATGGCCGTGGCGGATTTAGGCGGCGCAATCGCCGGCAAGAAAATTGAAGTCCTCTACGCCGACCATCAAAACAAGGCTGATGTCGCTGCCGCCAAAGCCCGCGAATGGTTTGACACCCAGGGCGTTGACCTTTTGATCGGCGGTTCGAACTCAGGCACAAGTCTGGCCATGGCAAAAGTCGCGGAAGAAAAGAAAAAGGTTTTCATTTCGGTGGGCGCTGCGACCTCGGCACTGACCAACGAGCAGTGCAACCCTTACACCATCCATTGGGCCTACGACACCGTGGCTCTGGCCAAGGGCACCGGTAATGCCGTTGTGAAAGCCGGTGGCAAGAACTGGTATTTCCTGACAGCTGATTACGCCTTTGGCGCCGCGCTCCAAAACGACACCACCACGGTGGTCAAAGCCGCCGGGGGCAATGTCGTGGGTTCGGTCAAACATCCCCTGTCGGCGAGTGACTTTTCGTCCTTTTTGCTGCAGGCCCAATCCAGCAAAGCCGATATTCTGGGCCTGGCCAATGCGGGCGGCGACACGATTAATTCGATCAAAGCGGCCGCTGAGTTCGGCATCACCAAGACCATGAAGCTCGCGGGGCTGTTGGTCTTTATCAGTGATATTCACGCGCTCGGTCTGAAGACTACTCAGGGCATGTACTTGACCGACAGCTGGTACTGGAACCGCGACGCCGAGACCCGGGCCTGGGGTCGCAAATACTTTGAGAAAATGAAGCGGATGCCGACCTCGGTGCAGGCCGGCGATTACTCGGCCGCTTATAACTACCTCCAGGCCGTCAAGGCCATCGGAACCGATGACGCCGACAAGACGCTGGCCCAACTCAAAAAGGCCAAAGTCAATGACATCTTCGCAAAAGGCGGGTTCGTTCGGGGCGACGGCCGGATGGTTCATGACATGTATTTGATGCAGGTCAAATCCCCAGATAAGTCCACCGAGCCCTGGGACTACTACAACGTCGTCCAGACCATTAAAGGTGAGGACGCGTGGACGACCAAGGCTGACTCGAAGTGCGCGCTCTGGAAATAACAGGCGTCTAGAAACAGTCATTAAATAAACGCCCCATGGATATTTTCGGGATCCCGTTGCAGGCATTTCTTGGGCAGTTACTGCTCGGTCTGGTCAATGGGTCCTTCTATGCGATGTTGAGCCTGGGCCTGGCGGTCATATTTGGACTGCTGGGGATCGTCAACTTCGCCCATGGGGCGCTCTACATGATCGGCGCTTATGTGGCCTGGATCGGGCTCGAATTTTTTGGCATCAATTACTGGCTCGCTCTGATCGTTTCACCGCTGGTGGTGGGCGCCTTGGGCGTCGTGGTTGAGCGAACTCTGCTCAAGCCACTCTACAAGCTCGACCCACTCTATGGCCTGTTACTGACCTTCGGTTTGGCGTTGATCGCCGAAGGTCTTTTTCGCGAGCAATTTGGCGTCTCCGGCCAGCAATACAATGTTCCAGAACTGTTGCAGGGGGCGACAGACCTCGGTTTCATGATCCTCCCAAACTATCGGGCCTGGGTCGTCTTCGCATCGCTGGTCGTCTGCCTGTCGACCTGGTTTGTGATTGAAAAAACGAGGCTTGGCTCCTACCTAAGGGCGGGGACCGAGAATCCCGCACTCGTTCAGGCATTTGGTATCAATGTACCGCTGATGGTGATGCTCACCTATGGCGCGGGCGCAGGCCTTGCCGCCATTGCTGGCGTGCTGGCCGCACCGGTTATTCAGGTCACCCCTCTGATGGGAAGCAACCTGATCATTGTGGTTTTCGCAGTCGTCGTGATCGGTGGTATGGGTTCGATTCTAGGATCCATCATCACCGGACTTTCACTCGGTCTTGTCGAAGGTCTGACCAAAGTGTTTTACCCCGAGGCCTCCAGCATCGTCGTGTTCGTCATCATGGCGATTGTGCTGATCGTTCGCCCGGCCGGATTATTCGGCAAGGAGAAATGAACATGCGCGCCGCTCCAGCACTCGGATTTACGGTCATGGTCGCTGCCCTGATCGCAGCCCCGTTCATTGGGCTCTATCCAATCTTCATGATGAAGGCCCTGTGCTTCGCCATTTTTGCCTGCGCATTTAATCTGCTGCTTGGTTTCACGGGGCTTCTGTCATTTGGACACGCGGCCTACCTAGGAGCCGCCGCGTATGGCACCGGCTGGCTCGTGCGCACGGCGGGCTTGTCACCCGAACTAGGCGTGTTGGGCGGAACGCTCCTGGCGGCTACGATCGGGGGCTTGGTGGGCTTGATTGCCATTCGGCGCCAGGGGATCTACTTCGCCATGATCACGCTCGCGATGGCGCAAATGATTTACTTTGTCTGGTTGCAGGCCCCGTTCACGGGTGGCGAGGACGGGCTGCAAGGCGTCCCACGGGGAAAGCTGTTTGGCCTGTTGTCACTGGCCAATGACACGGTTTTGTACTTCGTGATCTTGGCGATCTTCATCGCGGTCTACCTCTTTGTGATCCGGATTGTTCATTCGCCCTACGGCCAAATCCTGAAGGCGATTCGCGAAAATGAGCCGAGAGCGATTTCGCTCGGCTATGAAGTTGACCGCTACAAGCTCTTAGCCTTCGTGCTGTCAACGGGGCTAGCTGGCCTGGCCGGCTCGCTCAAAACGATCGTTCTGGGTTTTGCGACCTTATCCGATGCGCATTGGTCGTTGTCGGGCGAGGTCGTCCTGATGACTCTGCTGGGCGGTATGGGCACCTTCGCCGGCCCGGTGGTGGGGGCCTTTGCGATTGTAGGGCTGCAAAACTTCCTCGCCGATCGGGTGGGCTCTTGGGTCACGGTGATTATCGGCGCGATCTTTGTCTTCTGTGTCGTCGCCTTTCGGCGCGGCATCGTTGGCGAATTCATCGCCTGGCGCCAGCGTGCCGGCCAAAAAGCCTGATCGTTGATCGATCAGGCGCTTTGAATAGCGGGGCGATTTAAACGACCGGAGCTTGTCCCAGTTGCTTGAGCAATCCGGGCTCGACGATTTCAATCCAATAGCCATCCGGATCCTTGATGAAGGCCACGTCTTTCATCTTTCCCTGTTCGGGACGCTTGACGTAAGGGACCTGATTTTCATCAAACCAGGCAACCGCAGCGGCCAGGTGAGGGACTGAAAAACAAAGGTGCCCGAACCCCTGTGGTTGGGCATTGCCGTCGTGGTACTTGAATTCCGGATCAGACTCGGTGCCCCAGTTATGGGTGAGCTCCAAAATGCCCCGCTGGGCAAATGTCCAGGCCGTGCGTTCCCCGGTGTCCTCAGGAACCGATTCGGCCTCAATCGGCCGATGCAAAAAATAAAGCGTGAACTTCATTTCGGGGAAATCGAGCTTGCGCAACACCCGCATCCCCATGATTCGGGTATAAAAATCAAGCGATACGGCCGGATTTTTGATCCGAACCATTGAATGGTTGAACACAAACCCGCGGGAGGCCTCAGGTGGGTGGGCACAAACGCCGGGGTAATGTTCAGTATCAAAGCTCATTACAGAAACCGCTTCAAAAAAAGTTGATGAACGTGCTGACTAAACGCGCAGGATTAACGCGCTGGATTAACGCGTGACAGCCATCCGCAAAGGCTCCGCCGAATCCCCCGAGCGCACCCGTAGCGCGGGCTTTGGCTCGAGTTCCGACAAGCGGCGCCGGAGGTAGCGCATACAGGTCACGCGCAGAAACGAGGCGAAATTGGGTACTTCGCCCCGATACGCCAGAATCTCATCATGAAACTGCGAAATCAAGGCGTTGGTCGTGCACTCTTCGCCTTCGGCCATTTCGGCCAGAATGTCCCACACCATGTTTTCCAGACGCAAACTGGTCAGTACACCGCGAATCCGCATAGTGCGGGTTCGCTGTTCGTACTGGATAGGGTCAGCGGTTACAAAGAATTCACACATCGCGTTCCCCTATCGTATTCAGACATCCTGGCTGATGACTCACTAAGGCTCAAATAGCCCGCGCCGTCATCTGCTTGGCGATGTAATCCGCCTGCCTGATCGCCAAGGTCACGATCGTCAGGGTTGGATTTTCAGCGCCTCCCGAGGTGAACTGGCTTCCGTCACTGATAAAGAGATTATCGATATCGTGAGTTTGGCCCCATTTGTTGACGACGCCCTCCGCGGCCTTGGC
>RFVZ01000131.1 GCA_009922405.1 Betaproteobacteria bacterium | reverse complement strand
AGAAATTCAGCGAACACGCGATCCTTATACTGAGCCGAGAAATTAACGGCTTCAAGGGGCACACCAGCGCAATCTGCTGCGCTTGCAGCATCAATCAGATCCTGACGAGTAGAACAATAGTCTCCGTCATCATCATCCTCCCAGTTTTTCATGAAGAGACCGATGACGTCCCAGCCGGCTTGTTTAAGCATCCACGCCGAGACCGAAGAGTCCACACCGCCTGATAAGCCCACCACGACTCGTTGTCCATGACCAGCAGGCACCGCTTCGAGCCATCGATCGAGGTCCTGATCAAAGCGATCGTCAGTGTCGGTAGATGACATTCGATTCAAAATCGGGCGAAAATCGCGGGTTGATGAGTTCTCTCAGTCTAATGGCATCCACCCAGCGTGGGGGCACCACCGGGCCCTTGCCTGCCACCACGTGCTATAAGACCGGCTAAATAGACTCAACAATTCAGAGCACGATTACCTAATGCAGAAGGAGTTAGCCATGCGTATCGGCATTCCGACCGAAACGCGCCCCGGCGAAGTCAGGGTGGCGGGAACGGCGGAAACGGTCAAAAAATTGGTCGCCGCAGGCCATCAGGTTCTGGTTCAGGCTGGGGCTGGTTTGCCCGCGGCCCAGACAGACGCCGCCTATGCGGCAGCTGGTGCTGAGATCGTTGCCCCCGAATCAGCATTCAGTTGCGACCTCGTCCTCAAAGTGCGATCGCCCCAAGCGGCGGAACTTAACCAAATGCGGCGCGGCGCGGCCGTAGTCGGGATGTTGGACCCATTCGATCGTCACGGGCTCGAGGCAATGGCCGCTGCCGGCCTAACCGCCTTTGCACTGGAAGCCGCACCGCGGATTACCCGTGCGCAGAGCCTGGATGTGCTGTCGAGCCAGGCCAACATTGCCGGCTACAAGGCGGTACTGATTGCTTCGAATGTTTACCCGCGCTTTTTTCCGATGTTGATGACGGCAGCGGGCACGGTCAAGGCCGCACGGGTCCTGGTGTTGGGCGCGGGCGTGGCTGGACTGCAGGCGATTGCGACCGCCAAACGGCTCGGCGCAGTGGTTGAAGCTTTTGATGTTCGCCCCGATGTCAAAGAACAGGTCGAGTCCCTTGGCGCCAAGTTCGTCGAAGTCCCGTTGACCGCCGAAGAAGCCACCCTTGCCAAAGGCCAGGGCGGGTACGCGCGCGAGATGGGCGATGATTACAAACGTCGGCAAGGTGTGCTGGTCGCTGAGCGGGTTGCGCTGGCCGATGTGGTGATCACGACGGCGCTGATTCCAGGTCGCGCCGCGCCCTTGCTCGTAACCGATGCGATGGTCGCCGCCATGCGGGCAGGGGCCGTCATCGTGGATATGGCGGCGACCATCGCATCGGTTACGAGCATGGCATCGTCATCGTTGGCGAAACCAATTTGCCTGCCATGCTCGCCGCGGATGCCAGCGCACTTTATGCGCGCAACGTGCTCGACTTCCTTAAGCTCGTCATCGATGCGCAGGGCAACCTGCACGTCGATACCGAGGATGAAATTGTCCGCGCGGTACTGATGTGCCGTGACGGTCAGGTCTTGCGCGCCTGATCCCCCTGATCCTTTTTTATCGCGCGCAACCCCTTAAGTACCCCGGAGAAAACCCATGGATGCGCTCAGCCCCGGCGTGACCAATCTGATCATTTTTGTGTTGGCGATTTACGTCGGCTATCACGTGGTCTGGAACGTTACCCCCGCCCTTCACACGCCGTTGATGGCGGTCACAAATGCCATTTCGGCGATCGTCATCGTGGGTGCCATGCTGGCGGCCGCCCTCACCGAAGGCCCCGTGGGCCAGACCATGGGCACCTTGGCGGTCGCGCTCGCCGCGGTGAATGTTTTTGGGGGATTTCTGGTCACACGGCGCATGCTGGAAATGTTCCGGCGCAAGGAACCCAAGGCAGCCAAAGGCGGAGACGCAGCATGAACGCCAATCTCGTAGCGCTCCTGTATCTGGTGGCCTCGGTCTGTCTGATTCAGGCACTCAAGGGACTCTCTCACCCGACCACTGCCCGCCGCGGCAATGCCTTCGGCATGGCCGGGATGGCGATCGCAATCGTCACGACGCTCGCGGCCATCACCCAGCTGACAACCACGCCCGAGGCGGCAGCTCACCTTCCCAGTGGCCTTGCCCTGCTGTTTGGCGGTTTGATCGTCGGCGGTGGCATTGGGGCGGTCGCAGCCAATCGCGTTGAAATGACGAAGATGCCCGAGCTGGTTGCTCTTATGCATTCACTGATCGGTCTGGCAGCCGTCTGTATTGCCGTCGCGGCCGTCTCGGAGCCTCGGGCTTTAGGGATCGTCAAGCTCGGTGGCGATGCGATTCCACTGGGCAACCGGATCGAACTGTTCCTTGGAACGGCCATCGGTGCAATCACCTTCTCGGGCTCGGTGATCGCCTTCGGCAAGTTGTCGGGCAAGTACAAGTTCCGTCTCTTCCAGGGTGCCCCGGTGGTGTTCCCCGGACAACATGTGCTCAATCTCGTACTGGCCATCGCAATGATCGGGTTCGGGCTGGTTTATGCCTTCGCACCCGGAGTTGAGCCTGCATGGGTCCCATTTCTGGCCATGATGCTGATCGCTTTCATTCTTGGCGTTTTGATCATCATTCCGATTGGCGGAGCGGATATGCCCGTGGTTGTCTCGATGCTCAATAGTTATTCGGGGTGGGCCGCGGCCGGCATCGGTTTCTCTCTGAACAATGCGATGTTGATCGTCGCGGGTTCGCTCGTGGGTAGTTCGGGTGCCATCCTGAGTTACATCATGTGCAAGGCGATGAATCGCTCGTTTTTCAACGTCATCCTGGGCGGCTTTGGTGGAGAGGCCACGAACCCAGCGGCTGCTGGGGCCGGTGGCGTCCAGCGCAATGTTCGCAGCGGCTCACCGGACGATGCAGCGTTCCTGCTGGGCAATGCCGAGAGCGTGATCATCGTGCCGGGTTATGGCCTGGCGGTTGCCCGGGCCCAGCATGCCCTCAAGGAACTGGCTGAAAAACTCACCCACCGCGGCGTCAACGTGCGCTATGCAATTCATCCGGTTGCTGGCCGGATGCCGGGCCACATGAATGTTCTGCTAGCCGAGGCCGAAGTGCCCTACGAGCAGGTGGTGGAGATGGAAGACATCAACCCAGAGTTTGGCCAGACCGATGTCGTTCTGGTGCTGGGTGCGAATGACGTGGTGAACCCAGCAGCCAAGACCGACCCACAAAGCGCGATCGCCGGGATGCCAATTCTGGAGGCCTACAAGGCCCGGACGATCATTGTCAATAAGCGATCGATGGCGTCAGGCTATGCCGGTCTGGACAACGAGTTGTTTTATCTGGACCGGACCATGATGGTCTTTGGCGATGCCAAGAAAGTCGTCGAGGACATGGTCAAGGCAATTGAATAAGGCCATCTAGCCACTCAACCCAATGCCGGACCGGCGTCACGGTCCCATTTTGCAAATGGGTGATGCAGCCGATATTGGCCGACAGGATTAAATCGGGCTGGCTGATATCGATGTTGGCCAATTTACGGTCGCGTAGTTGGGCCGAAATTTCAGGCTGAAGCACCGAGTAGGTCCCGGCCGAACCGCAGCACAGGTGCGACTCTGAAAAGGCCACTCGCTTGGCGACCGGCGCTTTTTCGGAATCGACTCTGGCCGCAACCTCAGCCAGGCGATCCATCAAACGGTCCAGTAGCGCTTCGACAACGCCACCCAATTTTTGGCCATGCTGCAGGGTGCAGGGCGGATGAAAAGCGATCCGCTGAGACTGAGCATGTTTGGGGTCTTGGACCGGCTTGCCCGAGTGGTTTGAGCCAATCAGGTCGCCCAAGCGATCAACCTCTGCCGCCAAAAACTCACTTAGATCGCGCACCGAGGCCGACACGCGCTGGGCCCGATCCGCGTAGGCAACATCATCGGCCAGCCAATGTCCGTACTCTTTAACCGCAGCACCGCAACCCGAGGCGTTCACCACGATCGCTTCCACGGCTTGGGCTTCGAGGGCCGGGAACCACGCATCGATATTGCGACGAGCGTCTTCAAGCGCGCCATTCTGATCATCGAGATGATGACGAATTGCTCCGCAACATCCTGACTCCTGAGCGTAAGAAACGTTTACTCCAATAGCGGCCAGGACACGCGCAGTCGCGGCATCGATCGAGGGCATCATCGCGGGCTGTACGCAGCCGTTGATCAGAAAAACACGTCGCTGAAACTTTGCATCACCCGCCACCTTAGTGGGCCAGACGCCCGGGCTGCGACGCGCAGGAACCTTCTCTTTGAGGGCCGCGGGCAACATCTCGCGAACGGCCTGTCCAACCCGCATCGCCGGGTCAAATACCCAGCGTCGCGTCAATGTTTCTTGCAGCAATCCGCGCACCGCGCGCTGTGCTGCAGGGCGCTCGACCTGCTGATCCACAAGGCGCCGTCCGATATCAATCAGACGCCCATATTCGACGCCTGAAGGACAAGTCGTTTCGCAGTTGCGACAGGTCAGGCAGCGGTCGAGATGTAATTGGGTCGCGGCCGTCGGTTTGCCCCCTTCGACAACCTGTTTGATCAGATAAATTCTGCCACGCGGCCCGTCGAGTTCATCGCCCAGCAGTTGGTATGTTGGACAGGTTGCAGTGCAAAAACCGCAATGCACGCAACGGCGCAAAATCGCCTCGGCTTCTTGGCCATCGCGCGTGCCCTGCAACCAATCAGCGAGGTGAGTTTCCATGCATTCAAGCCTGAGGGTGAAGGCGTCCGGGGTTGAATAGACCTTGCGGATCGAAGGCGTTCTTAAGGTTGCGATGAATCTTCAGCAACGCGGGTGCGAGCGCTGTAAATACGTCATCGGCTGACGCCCCTGGCGAGCGAAACCTGGTCGCATGCCCGCCAGCGCCTGCCACGATCGATCGAACCTCCGACGCGTCTGCGGCGCTATAGATCCAGCGCTGGGCGCCGCCCCACTCGATCAAGGTAGATGTCGCGCCGGGAATTTGGATCGGTGCCACGCGGGCGGGTAAGGCCAGACGCCAGAGTGTCTTCTCGGACGCTGGCGGACCTTGAAAGAACGGATGGGTCTGTTCGCGTAACGCAGTCCAAAACGCTTGAGCCAATTGGGGGTCTTCAGCCACCTGGCCCCGACCAAGCTCTTGCAGAGCAGCCTGGACCGCAGCGCGAGCGCCCGAGAAACGGATCGATGCAACATCATCCAACCAGGTCATTGCAGAAATTGGCAAGGGCTGGCTCGACCAGCGATCGAACGCCAGTAAAGCCTCCGCCTGCGTCATTGGCACATGAAGCGTCGATTCGGCTGCAGGGCAAGGCAAAACCTTGAGAGAAACCTCGGTCAACAGACCCAAGGTCCCAAGTGATCCGGCCATCAATCGCGCCACATCGTAACCAGCGACATTCTTCATGACCTGACCGCCAAACGAAAGCGTCAATCCGTTCGAATCAAGGAGGCGCACACCCAGGACGAAATCGCGCACAGCACCCGCAGCCATCCGGCGCGGGCCCGAGAGACCGGCCGCCACGCACCCGCCAATCGTGGCGCCAGGGCCAAAATGCGGTGGTTCGAAACCGAGCATTTGTCCGCGTTCGGCCAGGGCGGACTCGAGTTCCGAAAGGCGCGTGCCGGAGCGGGCCACCACCACCAATTCGCTGGGCTCGTAAGCCACGATCCCCGTCAGTTCATGAGTCGAGAGGGGCTGGGGCTTAGAGGACGAGGGCTCCATTCCGCGATTGCCATAGAAGGCTTTCGTTCCACCGCCTATCGGGGTTAATGTCGTGCCGCTCTCGCGAGCGGCCAAAATCTGCTGGCGCAAGCGGTTGGTTACGGTCTCGGACATCTCAGAACCGGGGCAAGTCAACGAATGGCAACTGCCCACCATGCACTCGCATGCGCCCGTACTCAGCGCACCGATGCAAAGTCGGAATCAGCTTTTCTGGGTTGAGCAGGGCCATGGGATCAAACGCTTTTTTGACCGCCAGAAAGTAGTCGAGTTCGTCGCGGGAGAACTGTGAGCACATCTGGTTGATCTTCTCAATCCCGACACCATGCTCCCCCGTGACGGTTCCGCCAACGGCCACGCACAACTCCAGAATCTCGACCCCAAAAGCATCGGCCCGAGCCAGTTCGTCACGATCGTTGGCATCAAACAAAATCAGTGGGTGCAGGTTGCCGTCGCCCGCGTGAAACACGTTGGCACAGCGCAACTGATAACGCTCCTCCATCGCCGCGATCGCATTGAGAACCTCACCCAGGCGTTTGCGTGGGATGGTCCCGTCCATGCAGTAATAATCTGGGGAAACCCGACCGGCGGCCGGAAACGCGTTTTTTCGTCCCGCCCAGAACCGCAGGCGCTCGGACTCGTCACGCGATACGGCAAAACGCGTTGCGCCAGCCTGCTCGAAGACCTGCTGCATGTGGGCGATTTCTTCGGCGACCTCTTCGGGGGTGCCATCGGATTCGCAGAGCAGAATGGCAGCTGCGTCGAGGTCGTAACCGGCTTTGGCGAAAGGCTCGACCATCGCAACGCCCTTGCGGTCGATCATTTCCAAACCGGCAGGAATGATGCCAGCAGAAATCACGGCATTGACGGCATCGCCTGCAGCCTCAACCGTGGCAAATGACGCCATGATGACCCGAGCCAGCTTGGGCTTGGGCACCAGTCGGACGGTCGCCTCGGTCAACACGCCCAGCATTCCCTCAGAGCCGACGTAGAGCGCGAGCAAATCCAGTCCTGGCGCATCGGGAGCCAGTCCACCGAGTTCGATAACTTCCCCATCGATTGTCACCACACGGGCTCGAAGCACGTTATGAACGGTCAAACCATACTTTAGGCAATGCACACCGCCCGAGTTCTCAGCAATGTTGCCGCCGATGCTGCACGCAATCTGCGAAGAAGGATCGGGCGCGTAATAAAGTCCGTACGGGGCAGCCGCCTCACTGATTGCGAGATTGCGCACCCCGGGCTGAACCGTGGCCGTTCGAGCGAGCGGGTCGACTTGGGTGATCCGATTGAATTTGGCCATCCCCAGCAGCACGCCCTCGGCATGGGGCATCGCCCCACCCGAAAGTCCAGTTCCGGCGCCCCGTGCGACGACCGGTACCGCCAGACCGCGACAGATCCTCAGGACCTGAATCACGTGCGCCTCTGTCTCGGGCAGGACCACCACCATGGGTAACTGCCGGTACATCGAGAGCCCGTCGCACTCGTAGGGCCGGGTGTCTTC
>RFVZ01000014.1 GCA_009922405.1 Betaproteobacteria bacterium | reverse complement strand
GACCTCTCACCGGGATGTCACTTCCTACAATAATTTTTACGAATTCGGCACCGGCAAGGATGATCCCGAGCGCAATGCGCGCCACTTCAAGACGCGGCCCTGGACCGTCGAGGTCGGTGGCGAAGTCGCACATGCTCGAACATTTGACCTTGATGAACTCCTGCGTCTTGCGCCGATGGAGGAGCGTATCTATCGCATGCGTTGCGTCGAGGGGTGGTCGATGGTCATCCCCTGGGTCGGCTTCTCGTTCGCTGAATTGGCGCGTCGGGTCGAGCCCACCGGCCAGGCCAAGTACGTCGAATTCACGTCGCTTGCCGACCCCAGGCAGATGGTTGGCGTCAATCGCAAGGTGCTCGACTGGCCGTATACCGAAGGCCTGCGCCTCGACGAGGCGATGAACCCGTTGACGCTTCTGGGTTTTGGGCTATACGGCGAGGTTTTGCCGAATCAGAACGGAGCGCCCGTGCGACTGGTTGTGCCCTGGAAATATGGCTTCAAGAGCGCCAAGTCCTTGGTTAGGATTCGATTCGTTCGCGAGCAGCCCCAGACGAGTTGGCTGCGCAGCGCGCCGCAAGAGTACGGTTTTTATGCCAATGTGAATCCCGACGTGGATCATCCACGGTGGTCGCAGGCCACCGAGCGTCGGATCGGCGACGACGGATTCCTGCAAAAAAAGCGGCGTACCCTCCCCTTCAACGGGTATGCCGAGCAGGTCGCCTCGCTCTATACCGGGATGGACTTGCGGCGACTTTTTTAGTCGCTGCCGGTGGTCTCGAGTCCGCTCGCCGGGTTTGGAAATCCCCGCAAGCCGTGACCCCTTGGTCAAACCCCCTGCCTGTTCGTCCCCAAACTGATCGATCTTGGCCGCCTGCGCGGTCGTCTTTCTCAAGGAAAGGTCGATGGGTATCTTTGCAGTCCGTTGCGCGCGAATGCTAGTCGCCGTTTTTCCTGCTGCCTTGTTCCTCTCCGGGTGCGGCGGCGGCGTCTCGGACGGAGGGGCGGCCGAGGATCTGAGTGGCAGCGGCACCGCCGCCGCCATCAAAACCGTCACCTATGGTCGGGTCACCTCCGTGGGGCCTGGCATCACGGTCAGCGGTGTGCTTTACGACCAGTCGGGGGCGAGTTACTCGGATGATCAAGGCTCGGCGCTGCGAGGCGACGAAATTGCGCTCGGAATGATCGTCGCCCTGGAGGGCGATGTCGATTCAAGTGGCGCGCGAGGGGTCGCGCGCAAGGTCGTCGTTGTCGATGACATCGTGGCGCCCCTGGTCGCGGTCGACCTGGTCGCCCGAACCGTGACCGTCGCCGGTGCCAGAGCCCAGGTCACGAGCACCACCGTGTTGGTGGGGTTCACATCGCTCGAGGCACTGGCGGCCCATGCCGGGGAATTGGTCGTCCTGCACGGCCCGATGGCTGATTCGGGCGTCATGGCTGCGACCCGGATCGAATTGCGCGCAGCGGCATTGGCCAATCGGTGGTTCAAAGGGCGCGGTGTGGTGCGCCGTCTTGATGCCACCCTGACCGACTTCGAACTGGGGCCCGAAGGTGCAGTAGCGAAGGTGTGCTATTGCCATAGCCTGCGCAATCCGGCTGATCCGGCGATTGGTGAAGGGCGCACGATCCGGATCTGGTCGCTCACGAGTCCGGTGGCGGGGACAGCGCAACTCTGGGTGTCCGATCAGGCACGTGTGATCGGGATTCCTGTCCTCGCCAACAACGTCCACGTGGAACTGGATGGAATCTGGACGGCGAACGCGGGGACCACCGGGCAGATCGGTGATTATCCGGTCGACCTTTCGGCCCTGAGTGCGGACCGGATGGTGCAACCCATTGCCGGTCAGGCCATTGCGGTCAAAGGTACCTGGTTCAACGGGCGGGTGGTTGCCACCCGAGCGACCCTCTGAGGGCGATTAAATGAGGGGCAGCGTCTGTTCAGTTGCGAACAGCGCCTGCACCGATTCGCGAGGGCGCGCCACATGCATGTGGGCACCGTCGATCAGAATCTCTGCAGGCCGTGGTCTGGAGTTGTAATTTGACGCCATGGTCATGCCATACGCACCGGCGCAGCCAATGGCGAGTAAATCGCCTTCGGCCACGGCTAGCGTGCGACCCCGGGCCAGCCAGTCGCCACTTTCACAAACGGGTCCCACCACGTCGAGCAACTGAGGTGGCCGATCCGTGCGCTCGATGACCGTTTCGACGGGGTGCCAGGCCTCGTAGAGCGCGGGGCGCATTAGGTCGTTCATCGCCGCATCGACGACCGCAAAGTGGCGCGCCCCATTGTCTTTGAGGTACTCCACCCGGGTCAGTAATAGCCCCGCTTCGGCGACGAGCGCGCGACCGAATTCAAACAGTACTTCGACCTCAGCCCGCCGTGGCTTGACCGCGCGCCACTGATCGACGCGATCGAGCAGTTGGGTCAGGAAAGCGCCTCGATCGGGCGGTGTTTCGGTGTCGTAGCGGATCCCGAGCCCACCCCCCAGGTCGAGATGGCGCAGGGCGATACCGTCGGCTTCGAGCGCATCGGCGAGGGTTAACACTCGATGCAGGGCATCAAGAAAAGGTGCCGTCTCGACAATCTGCGAGCCGATATGGCAATCGATGCCGACAATTTCGATCCCTTCGAGGGTCGCGGCATGGGCGTAGACCGCCCGCGCACGGTCGTGGGCGATGCCGAACTTGTTCTCCCGTAAACCGGTTGAGATGTACGGGTGGGTGCCAGCGTCGACATCGGGATTGACCCGGATTGAAATCGGCGCACGTCGCCCTAACGAGCGGGCGATCGCGTCAATGCGGTCGAGTTCTGCGGAGCTTTCCACATTGAAACACTTGACGCCGAGTTCAAGCGCGCGGCGGATCTCCGCGTGGGTCTTGCCCACACCGGAGAAGACGACGCGGGCGGGATTGCCGCCAATGGCGAGAACGCGTTCCAATTCGCCGCCCGATACGATGTCAAAACCGGCACCTTGACGGGCCAGTAGATCGAGGATGGCCAGATTGGAGTTCGCTTTCATCGCGAAGCACAGCAGAACGCCCCGGCCTGCGGCGGCACTGGCGAAGCTGGCAAAAGCCGCTTCGATTGCAGCCCGCGAGTACACATAGGTCGGCGTTCCGTAGGCTTGCGCGATGGCGGTCAGTGCCACCTGTTCGCAATGCAGTTCGCGATGTTGGCGGGTCAAGGCAAGTGGATTCATAAACGATTCGGGCCGCTTGGTAAGGAGTGCTCCAGACGCAGCGGCGTGGCTTCAATGGTTTCTGGCGGCAAGGTGTTTGGGGCGTGGCTGTCGGCGGGGGAGGCCGCTGGGGTGGTCGAACTCGCTGAGCCCGGCGCACCTGGGTTGGCGGCTGCCCCCGGTGCTGGCGCCAACCGCAACGGGCCCCGTTGTCCGCACCCTGACAGGCACCCTACCAAGCAACCCAGTAATGTCGTCAGCAGCAGGCCAGACAAGCGGCGAGCTAGAATCGAGCGCACGCTACTGACCATAAATCGAGAATACCATGAGCCCCTTTCAGGACGAACCCCGCTTTCTGGCCGCTGTCGACGCGGTCTTTGCGGCGATTGAAGAGGCGCTCGATGTCCCGGGATCGGACCTGGACTTGGACTGTGCGCGGCATGGCCCGGTGCTGGAGATTACGTTTGAGGATCACTCGCGAGTCATTCTGAACGCGCAGGCTCCGTTGCATGAAATCTGGCTGGCGTCGCGCGCGGGCGGCCGCCATTTTCGGTGTGCCGAAGACGGTACCTGGAGCGACACCCGCTCTGCCGAAACCCTCGAGGCCGCGTTGTCGAGCGCCCTGAGCGCGCATGCCGGCGAGTCGGTGGTCATCCCCCCGCTGCGCTTGCCTTGAGCTTGCGTTAATCCTTGGCTCAATTTCGGGGTGGGGGCGCGGTGGGCGGTTCCGGCGCAGCATCCCCACCAGATGTGGCGCCAGGGTTGCTCTGGGTGGGCCGCGATTCTTGATAGACCCAGTCATTGCCCTCGCGCACGATGCCGGCTGGAAGCGGCGGTTCAATTTCAGCTTTGCCGTTGAGCGCCCGTTCCATGTAGGCAATCCAGATCGGTAGAGCGAGGCCGCCGCCGGTTTCGCGCTCGCCCAGTTTTCGGGGCTGGTCATAACCGACCCAGGCGATGCCGACGATTTCCGGGTTGTAGCCTGCGAACCACGCATCATGGGCGTCGTTGGTCGTCCCCGTCTTGCCTGCGAGATCGGTGCGCTTGAGCGCGAGTGCCCGGGTTGCTGTACCAGCCCGCACGACGCCCTTGAGCATATCGTTCATCAGGTAGGCATTGCGCTCGTCAATCACGCGCAAGCTCTCATCGCCTGCCTGCTGCGGATGCGATTGAGCGAGCAAGCGGCCTTGTCCATCCACGATGCGTTGCACCAGCCAGGGCTCGACCCGATAGCCATTGTTGGCAAAGACCGCATAGGCGCGGGCCATTTGCCAGAGGGTTACCGACCCTGCGCCAAGTGCCATCGTGAGGTAGGCCGGATGACGTTCAGCGTCAAACCCGAATCGGGTGATGTAGTCCTGCGCGTAGCGCGTTCCAATGGCCTGCAGGACACGCACCGACACCATGTTCTTGGATTTTGCCAACCCTGTTCGCAACGCCATCGGCCCCTCATATTTGCCGTCATAGTTTTTCGGCTCCCAGGGCTGCCCGCCAGTCGTTGCCGCATCGATGTAGATGGGGGAGTCGGCAACCATGGTGGCCGGGGTAAAGCCTTTTTCGAGCGAGGCCGAATAAATGAAGGGCTTGAAACTCGAGCCGGGTTGACGCCAGGCTTGGGTTACATGATTGAACTTGTTACGACCAAAATCGAAACCACCGACCAGGGCTCGGGTCGAACCGTCTTGCGCGTTGATGGCGATGAAGGCGCTTTCGACCTCGGGGACTTGAACAATTTCCCATAGCCCACCGCGGTTGCGCCAGACCCGAACCACGGCACCCCGGCGCAGGCGTTTGGCCGCGGGAACTCGATCGGGCGGCCCCAGCGCGTTGGCGACGAACTTCAGCCCATCTCCGGTGATTTCGAGGGATTGTCCGCGTCCGCGCGACATCCGAACCGCCTTGGGTGAAGCGTCAAGGACGACGGCCGCCAAAAAATCATCCACATCGGGGTGGTCAGTCAGCGCATCGGCGATGACTTCTTCTTGCGCGGCCTGATCGACTCCGAGGTCAACGAAGGCTTCCGGGCCCCGGTAACCGTACTTGCGGTCGTACTCCAGGATCCCATTGCGAACGGCTGCGTTGGCCGCGCGTTGCTCGCTGGAACTGACTGTGGTGTAGACCTTCAGCCCCAGGCCATAGGTGTCTTCGCGAAACATCTGCTCGGCGAGGTGGCGGGCCATCTCGGCGACATATGGGGCATGTAGCGGGGTCTCCATACCGGTGGCCCGCACCGTTGGAGGTTCAGCAACCGCACCGCGATACTCGGCCTCAGTCAGGTAACCGAGCGCCCGCATTCGGCCCAGTACGTAGAGTTGGCGGATCCGGGCCCGTCGCGGATTGACAACGGGGTTGAATTCTGAGGGCGCCTTGGGCAGTCCAGCCAGCATCGCGGCCTGGGCCGGAGTCAACTCATTGAGTGTGCGGCCGTAGTAAATCTGGGCGGCTGCGGCAAAGCCATACGAACGTCGGCCCAGAAAAATATGGTTGATGTAAATCTCGAGAATCTGCTCTTTGGTTAAGTTCTCTTCAATGCGCAGGGCCAACAGGAGTTCGAAGACCTTCCGAATATAGGAACGTTCACTCGAGAGATAAAAATTACGCGCGACCTGCTGAGTAATTGTGCTGGCACCACCGCGCCCGCGGCCCGTGACATTGTCAAATACGGCACGAACCACCCCGAGTGGATCGACGCCGGAGTGTTCAAAAAATCGTTCGTCTTCGGCTGCCAGCAAGGCGCTGCGCATCAACAGTGGGAACTCGGACGCGGCGACAAACGAGCGCCGTTCTTCGCCGAACTCGCCCATCAAAATGCCGTCGCTGCTGTAGATTCGCAGCGGAATCTTGGGCCGGTAGTCGAGCAGCAGGGACATGCTCGGCAAGCGTTCATTGGCCAGCACCACGGCGAGCATCCCCACCATGACCGCCGCAAGTGCTGCGGTGACCGGGATCGCCGCGAGAAACAGAAGAAACTTCCAGGGACGAAAACGACGCTCTGGGCCCGGGCGGGTTGGAGCGGTGGGCGTCGACGGATTCGTCGTGCGTTCGTTCATACGCGAGGTCCCTGCGTTAGGCCGAAGAGACTCGATTCAAGCTCGATTCGAGCAACGTCACGGAGTATAACGGCCCATCGATTCTGGTGGAGAATGGACGGCTGGTTGAACTTTTGTGGAAAGTTCGTGGAAAGTTTGGGTCACGAAAAAGCGTGCAACATGTTGGAAAGTTCGAGCGAAATGAGTACACGCCAATCGATTTTCGAGCGGCCGATTGTTCTCGTGGGGATGATGGGAGCGGGTAAGTCGACGGTCGGACGGCGTCTTGCGGTACGTCTGGGGTGCCGGTTTATGGACGCCGACCGCGTCCTCGAGGAGCGCATGGGGGTGTCGATTGCGACCATGTTCGATCTCGAGGGTGAAGCCGTGTTTCGGGACCGTGAAAGCGCTTTGTTGGCCGAATTGGTCAATCAGAATGTGGCGGTGTTAGCGACCGGCGGTGGTGTGGTGTTGCGCGACACGAATCGCACCCTGTTGCAGGATCGGGCTTGGGTGGTCTACTTGCGCGCCAATGCGATCGATCTCTGGATCAGGACTCGACGGGACACGTCGCGCCCCCTGTTGCGGGGTTCGGATGCGCGTTCCCGTATCACCGAGTTGCTGACCCAGCGCGCGCCTCTGTATGAAGCGGTCTCGCACTGCACTGTCGACACCGGTCGTCAACCGGTTGAACGCGTGGTCGATCAGATCCTGCAACAACTCCAATCCCGCGAATCTATTTAAATATGATAACGACGACCTTGAATCTCGACCTGGGAGAGCGCAGTTATCCGATCGAGGTTGGCACGGGGCTGCTCGGTCAGAGCGAAACCCTTTTACATCGGGTGGCCGGGCGTCAGGTAGCCATCGTCACCAACTCGGTGGTGGGGCCCCACTATGCGTCGGTATTGGAGCGCCAGATTGACGCGGCGGCCGCGCAGCGCATTACGGTTGTCCTTCCAGACGGTGAGGCCGCTAAAGGCTGGGAAACCCTGGATCGGATTTTCACGGCGCTACTGGAAGCGCGTTTTGATCGCTCCGCGCTGATCGTGGCCTTGGGCGGGGGCGTGGTGGGCGACATGGCGGGCTTCGCAGCGGCGATTTATCAGCGCGGTATCGACTGGTTTCAGATCCCGACCACGCTCCTGGCGATGGTCGATTCGTCGGTCGGAGGCAAGACGGGGATTAACCATCCGGCGGGCAAGAACATGTTAGGCGCGTTTCATCAGCCCCTCGGTGTTCTGGCCGATCTCGATGTCCTGGCGACCTTACCCGCCCGCGAGCTGTCGGCCGGGCTGGCCGAGGTGATTAAGCACGGCGCGATTGCCGACGCACAGTACCTCGATGCGATCGAACGCGATTTGCCCAAGCTGCGGGCGGGCGATTGGTCTGCGATGGCTGCCGTGGTAAGTCGCTCATGCGAAATCAAGGCCGCGGTGGTCGCAGCCGATGAGCGCGAGGGCGGCTTGCGAGCGATTTTGAATTTTGGCCATACTTTTGGCCATGCGATTGAGGCTGAGCTTGGGTACGGGGTCTGGCTCCATGGCGAAGCCGTGGGCGCGGGGATGGTGATGGCGGCCGAGTTGTCGTGCCGTGTCGACGGTCTCGACCGCGCACATGCCCAGCGTCTGCGGGCCCTGATTGCAGCCGCTGGCCTGCCGGTCGAGGCCCCCGCCTGGCCGCTCGAGACCTGGCTTGCGCGCATGAGCAGCGATAAAAAGGCGCAGGCGGGCAACCCCAAATTCGTTCGAATCCCCCGCCTCGGTGAGGCGGTCGTGGGCCGCGTGTCCTCCGACGATTTGGCGGCCACGGTGGCGGCCACGGCCACCCTGCTTCAACTCCCGGGCGGTCTTGGGTATATTGGATCGTTTCCCCACCCTCAGACGCGCCCGCAGTGACGGGCATTGGAGTTCGTTGGATGAGCGCGGTGTTCGACCAAGCCCCTGGTTCAGATGATTTTCAGGAGGCGCAAGCTCGGGATGAGGCGCATCGGCATGGCTTGTATGCGCAAGAGCACGAGCATGATGCCTGTGGCGTTGGCTTCATCGCCAGTATCGAAGGCCGGCGTAGCCACAGCATTGTGGAGCAGGGGCTACAGATTCTGGTCAACCTCGATCATCGTGGTGCGGTGGGTGCGGATGCCCTGATGGGCGATGGTGCTGGAATTTTGATTCAAATTCCAGATCAGTTCTTCCGCGAGGAATTATCGGCGCAAGGCATCTTGTTGCCGCCAGCGGGTGACTACGGCGTTGGCATGGTGTTTTTGCCTAAAGAAAATGCGTCGCGGCTCGCCTGTGAGCAAGAACTCGAGCGGGCGATTCGGGCGGCCGGTCAGGTCCTGCTCGGCTGGCGCGATGTGCCCGTGGATCACGCGATGCCGATGTCGCCTACCGTGCGCGCCACAGAGCCCGTGATCCGGCAGGTCTTCATCGGGCGTGGTGCCGATGTGATGGTTACCGATGCGCTCGAGCGCAAGCTGTACGTGATCCGCAAGATGGCGAGCCACGCGATTCAGGCACTCGATCTCGCCCATGGCCGCGAGTACTTCGTGCCTTCGATGAGTGCTCGTACTATTGTTTACAAAGGCCTGTTGCTCTGCGATCAGGTCGGTCGCTATTACGTCGATCTTCGAGACCCCCGCGTGGTTTCGGCGCTTGCCCTCGTGCATCAGCGCTTTTCGACCAACACGTTCCCTGAATGGCCTCTGGCCCACCCGTATCGACTGGTCGCTCACAACGGTGAGATCAACACGGTCAAGGGCAACTACAACTGGTTGCGGGCGCGCGAGGGCGCCATGCAGTCAGCCGTTCTTGGCGACGATCTGAGCAAGCTCTATCCGATTGTGTATGCCGGACAGAGCGATACAGCCACGTTTGATAATTGCCTCGAGTTGCTGGTGATGTCGGGTTATCCGATCGCTCATGCCGTCATGATGATGATCCCGGAAGCCTGGGAAAATCACACCCTGATGGACCCCCGCCGGCGGGCATTCTATGAGTTCCATGCGGCGATGATGGAGCCTTGGGATGGTCCGGCGGCGCTCGCCTTTACCGATGGTCGCCAGATCGGTGCGACGCTCGACCGCAACGGCTTGCGTCCCGCGCGCTATTGCATCACCGACGACGGACTGGTCATCATGGCCTCCGAGGCTGGGGTTCTGCCCGTGCCCGAGAGCCGAATCGTGCACAAATGGCGTCTGCAGCCGGGCAAGATGTTTTTGATCGACCTCGAGCAGGGCCGCATTATTGATGACAAAGAGTTGAAGGATCAGCTTTCGGCCAGCAAACCCTATCGCGAGTGGATCGAGAAGGTCCGGATCAAGCTCGAGAGTATTGGCGAGCCCAGCGCTGATCTGGATGGTCGCGAGGCGACAGGGGCCGCTGCTGACGCTGCATCGGCCGATGTACCGACCACAGCGGCTGATTTCGGGTCTCCGGAGTCGCTGCTCGATCTGCAGCAGGCGTTTGGGTATACCCAGGAAGATCTAAAGTTTCTGATGACGCCAATGGCGGCGGCGGCCGAGGAGGCGGTTGGTTCGATGGGCAACGACAGCCCGCTAGCGGTGCTCTCGAGCAAGGACAAACCGCTTTATCACTACTTCCGCCAGTTGTTCGCGCAAGTCACCAATCCGCCGATCGACCCGATCCGCGAGCAGATGGTGATGTCCTTGGTCAGCTTCATCGGACCCAAGCCGAACCTGCTCGATTTGAATCACGTCAATCCGCCGATTCGGCTCGAGGTCGCTCAGCCGATTCTGGACGCGCAGGAAGTTGCCAAGATCCGCGAGATTCATCGATTTACCGGGTCCAAGTTCAAGACCTCGGTACTCGACATCTGCTATCCGACGGCCTGGGGGGCTGAGGGGATCGAGGCACGGATTGCGTCGCTCGCTGCGCAGGCCGAGGATGCCGTGCGCTCGGGCTTCAACATCCTGATCCTGTCGGATCGCACAGTGTCTGCCGATCGGGTGGCGATCCCGGCGTTGCTCGCGACCAGCGCAGTCCATCAGCACCTCATCAATCAGGGTTTGCGCACCAGCGCGGGTCTCGTGGTCGAGACGGGCAGTGCCCGCGAGGTCCACCATTTCGCGTTGCTGGCGGGGTATGGCGCCGAAGCGGTTCACCCCTGGCTGGCGCTCGATACGATCGCCGCGATCTCGCGTGCGATCCCCGGGGCAACGCCGGCCAAAGCGATGGCCAACTATATCAAGGCGGTCGGCAAGGGCTTGTTGAAAGTCATGTCGAAGATGGGGATCTCGACCTACATGTCCTACTGTGGTGCGCAGATCTTCGAGGCGATCGGATTGTCGAGCGCGTTCATTCAAAAGTATTTTGCAGGGACGCCCACCAAGGTCGAAGGAATCGGGGTGTTCGAGGTGGCCGAGGAGGCGCTGCGCGCGCATCGAGCCGCTTTTGGCGCCGATCCGGTGCTCGCCACCGCACTCGAGGCGGGGGGTGAATACGCGTATCGCGTTCGTGGCGAAGAACACATGTGGACACCGGACGCGATCGCCCGGCTGCAACATTCAACCCGATCGAATAATTACAGTACGTATCAAGAATACGCGCGCATCATCAACGATCAGAGTCGCCGCCACATGACCTTGCGCGGCCTTTTTGATTTTCGGTTTGACCAGTGCGAATCAGTCCCTCTGGACGAGGTGGAGCCCGCCACCGCGATCGTCCGGCGCTTCGCCACGGGGGCCATGTCCCTGGGCTCGATCAGCACCGAAGCGCATGCGACGCTTGCGATTGCGATGAACCGGATCGGTGGCAAGAGCAACACCGGCGAGGGCGGCGAAGACCCGTTGCGCTATCGAGAAGAAGTGCAATCGGGTCAGACCTACGCCGCTGGTCAGGGCTCGTTGCGCGGCGGTCAAACGCTCGCATCGGTCTTGGGGGCCGAATCCATCGAAGCCGACATCCCGCTGCAGGACGGGGATTCACTGCGCAGCCGGATCAAACAAGTGGCCTCGGGACGGTTCGGAGTAACCACCGAATATCTGGCGAGTGCGGATCAGATTCAGATCAAGATGGCGCAGGGGGCCAAGCCCGGCGAAGGCGGTCAGTTGCCGGGGCACAAGGTCTCTGAATACATCGCCCGGCTGCGTTTTTCAGTGCCCGGCGTCGGTCTCATTAGCCCGCCGCCACACCATGACATTTACTCGATTGAGGATCTTGCTCAACTCATCCACGACCTGAAGAACGCCAACCCGCGGGCATCGATTTCGGTCAAGCTGGTCTCTGAGATTGGCGTCGGGACCGTAGCAGCTGGCGTGGCCAAAGCCAAGTCCGACCATGTTGTTATCGCGGGTCATGATGGCGGGACGGGCGCGAGCCCGCTTTCGTCGATCAAGCATGCGGGCAGCCCCTGGGAACTGGGCTTGGCCGAGACCCAGCAAACCCTGGTTCTAAATCGCTTGCGTTCGCGCATCGCGGTTCAAGTGGATGGGCAGATGAAGACCGGCCGCGACGTCGTGATCGGCGCCTTGTTAGGGGCGGACGAGTTCGGTTTTGCGACCGCGCCGCTGGTGGTCGAGGGCTGCATCATGATGCGTAAATGCCATCTCAATACTTGCCCGGTCGGGGTTGCTACACAAGACCCCGCGCTGCGGGCCAAGTTTCAGGGCAAGCCCGAGCATGTCGTGAACTACTTTTTCTTTGTTGCCGAAGAAGTGCGTGAGCTGATGGCCAAGCTGGGCGTACGGCACCTGGACGATCTGATTGGCCGCAGTGATTTGCTCGACATGCGCGCGGGGATCGAGCACTGGAAAGCCAGTGGGCTCGATTTCTCGCGCATCTTCTATCAGCCCCGGGTTCCGCAAGATGTGCCGCGACGGGTTGTTACCACCCAGGACCACGGGCTTGAAGGCGCGCTTGATCACCGCCTGATGGAACTCGCTCGGCCCTCGCTTGAACGGGCTGAACGGACCTCGTTTATTACTGAGATTCGCAACGTTCACCGCACGGCTGGCACGATGCTCTCGGGGGAGGTCGCGCGTCGTTATGGTCATGCGGGCCTACCGGACGACACGATTCATATTCAATTGAATGGGACTGCGGGTCAAAGCTTTTGCGCATTCCTGGCCCGAGGCGTGACGATGGACCTGATCGGCCAGGCCAACGACTATGTCGGTAAGGGATTGTCGGGTGGTCGCGTGATCGTGCGACCGACGCCCGATTTTCGGGGGGCATCGGCCGAGAACATCATCGTGGGCAATACGGTTCTGTACGGAGCGATCGAGGGCGAGGCCTACTTCTGTGGGGTCGCTGGCGAGCGGTTCGCGGTTCGGAATTCGGGCGCTACGGCCGTCGTAGAGGGCACGGGCGATCATGGCTGTGAATACATGACTGGCGGCACGGTCGTGGTTCTTGGGGAGACCGGGCGCAATTTCGCTGCGGGAATGTCCGGTGGAATCGCCTATGTCTGGGACCCCAAAGCCCAGTTCGCAGCGCGCTGCAATACGGCCATGGTTAAACTCGAATCGGTGTTGTCGCAGCAGGAACAGGTCGATGCGATTGAGCCCGCGATCTGGCATCGCGACACGGCGGATGAGGTTTTGCTGCGCGGTTTGATCGAGTCGCACTTCCGGCAAACTGGCAGTGAGACCGCTAAACAGTTGCTGGCCGACTGGGATTTGGCCCGCGGTCAATTCCTGAAGGTCTTCCCGCACGAGTACCGTCGTGCGCTGGGCGAAATGCATGCCGCCAAGCAAATAGTCACCCCTTCGCATTCAGTGGAAAAAGTGTATGGGTAAGGTCACAGGATTTCTGGAAATCCAACGTTTAAGCGAGGCCAGTGATCCGGTCGAATCGCGGCTGCATCACTATCAGGAATTCGTTCATCGTCTTGATGATGCGGCCGCTGCCCGCCAGGGCGCGCGCTGCATGGATTGTGGTATTCCTTTTTGTCAGAACGGTTGTCCGGTTAACAATATTATTCCGGATTGGAATGATTTGGTTTATCGGGGCGACTGGCATCGCGCGATTGAGACGCTGCACTCGACCAATAACTTCCCCGAATTTACCGGTCGGATCTGTCCCGCGCCCTGCGAGTCCGCGTGCACGCTGCACATCAATGACCAGGCAGTGGGAATTAAGTCGATTGAGCACGCCATCATCGACAAAGCCTGGGAAGAGGGCTGGGTCGTCCCGATGCCAGCTGCGAAACCGAGTGGCAAGACGGTCGCGGTGGTTGGGTCCGGTCCTGCCGGTCTGGCGGCGGCGCAGCAACTCGCCCGCGTTGGCCATGCGGTGACGGTGTTTGAGAAGAACGATCGCATCGGCGGCCTGCTGCGCTATGGCATCCCGGATTTCAAGCTTGAAAAAGTGCAGATCGATCGTCGGGTCGAGCAGATGCGTGCCGAGGGCGTCACCTTTGTGACCGGCGTTCTGATCAGTGATCAGTCGCCCGATCAGTGGGACGCACCGGTCCCCAACCTCGCGCAGACGCATCGGACGCCCGCGCAGTTGCTGGAGGCCTTCGACGCGGTGGTGTTGGCGGGTGGCGCAGAGCAGCCCCGCGATTTGCCGATTCCGGGGCGCGACTTGGCGGGGGTGCACTTTGCGATGGATTTCTTGCCGCAGCAAAATCGGCGCAATTCCGGCGATGTGGTCCCTGGGCAAATTCTCGCCACGGCTAAGCATGTCGTGGTGATCGGCGGCGGCGATACCGGTTCGGACTGTGTTGGGACGAGCAACCGTCAGGGTGCAGCCTCGGTGACCCAGTTCGAACTGATGCCGCAGCCCCCGGAGTCCGAGAATCGCTCGATGACCTGGCCCTATTGGCCGACCAAATTGCGCACGTCGTCGTCTCACGAGGAAGGTTGCGATCGGGATTGGGCGGTCACGACCAAGGCGTTTAAGGGCGTGAATGGACGGGTAACGGCCCTCGAATGCGCCCGGGTCGAATGGGTTCAGGACCCTGTCAGCCGACGCCATGTCATGCGCGAGGTCGAGGGTTCGGCGTTCGAGATCCCGGCAGACCTGGTGCTGTTCGCGATGGGCTTTGTCGCTCCGGTAGGTCGTGTTCTTGACGCGTTTGGGGTCGATCAGGACGAGCGCGGTAACGCACGGGCGTCTACTGAAGGGGCTGGTTCGTACGTGACCCGGGTACCCAAGGTTTTTGCGGCGGGTGATATGCGGCGCGGCCAGTCCTTAGTGGTCTGGGCGATCCGCGAGGGGCGCCAATGCGCGCATGCGGTGGATCAATTTCTGATGGGTCATTCGACGCTGCCGCGCTGATGGGTGTGCCGGGGGGTGCTCAGACGGGTACGCAGACGGGCGCCCTGCCGGTTCGGCTCGACAAATGGCTTTGGGCAGCGCGTTTTTTTAAGACACGTGCGCTTTCTCAGGAGGCTATCGACCTCGGCCAGGTCCTGGTCAATGACGATCGGGTCAAACCCGCGCGAACGGTTCGGCTGGGCGACTTGGTGCAGGTGCGGGTCGGCGATCTTGTCCGGACGGTCGTGGTGTGTGGGCTCTCAGACCAGCGCGGCCCCGCCCCGGTTGCTCAGACGCTTTACGAAGAAACCAGCGAGTCGGTGCGCCAGCGCGAGCTTCGGGCCGAGTGGCGCCGAGTGAATCCGGAGCCGGCGCACTCGATCCGGGGCGGCCGGCCGACGAAACGTGATCGACGCGATCTGGCTCGTTTGGGCGGGCCGACCGAGCAATGACTGCCGAGCACTGACGGCCCATTGCAACAAGAGGGTGCGACTTTCCGGTGATCGGCACTGGCGCTGGGGCGTCTTGGACGCCAAGATCGCCCTCCGCGGTTCCTGGACCCGCAACTCTTGGCGATGGAGCCGATGCCCCAAGTCCCGATATTTGATCCCGACGACGATGATTTGCATCGGGCCGATGATTACCTGTTGCGCATTGCGGAGGCCGTGGGCGATGGGGTGTTCTATGTCGATTTCGTCACGGGTAAGGTCGGATTGTCGCGCCATTGGCCGATCGCGGTGGGTTGGCCGCCGGAGGTTTCGAAAAATGGGTGGGGGGCACTGCGCCGTCTAATCGATCCGGTGGATCGGCGCGAATTGCTCCAGACGCTCTTCGGAGCCTGGCGCGCGCGCGATGACCGGGTATGTCAACTTGAATTGCGTGTGCGCCGGGCGGACGGCTCCAGCGGATGGCTCCAGGTTCGTGCGCTCGCGGTTGAACATCGTGTCGGGAGCTGGCGCCTGGCCGGAATCTTTAGCGACATCAGCGAGCACAAGGCGCTCGAGGCCCATTTTGCCGAGCGGCTCGAGGTGAGTGCTGCCTTACTGGCTTCGCAGACGGAGCTTGCGCACGCTGCCCAGTCGGCGCGTGACGAGGCGGAAACCAATGTCCGGTTGCGGGGCAGTTTTCTGGCCAACATGAGTCATGAACTGCGCACGCCCATGCACGGACTGATTGGGATGGCGGAGCTCTTGTTGGATTCACCGCTGAACGAGGAACAGAGTTCTACAGCCACGACCTTGCAGCGTTCCGCGGAGGCGCTGCTGATCATCTTGAACGATATTCTCGATTTTTCGCGGCTTGAAGCTGAAGCGATGGTCTTCGAGCACGCCCACCTCGATCCGGGGGAACTCCTGCACGGGGTCAGCGATTTGCTGCGTGCTCATGCTGCGCGCAAGGATGTGGCTCTGATCGTCGACTGTGGCCCGCATGCGCTGCCATCAATGATGGGTGATAACAATCGGATGCGGCAGATTTTGGTCAATCTGGTCGGTAACGCAATTAAGTTCACCGCGGGCGGCGAGGTCAGACTGCGCGGGCGTTGCGTGCCCGACGCGGCAGGCCGCGACTGGCTAGAAGTGGCCGTCATCGATACTGGAATCGGGATTGCGGCCGATGCGCTGGCAGGGCTTTTTGATCCTTTTACACAGGCCGATGCGTCGATCACCCGCCGCTTTGGTGGCACGGGTTTGGGCTTGGCGATTTCGCGTCGCTTCGCCCGTTGCTTGGGCGGTGATGTGGAGGTGCAAAGTACCTTGGGGGTGGGTTCGAGCTTCACGCTGAGGCTCCCGCTCGGTGGGCTGGAAAATGCCGTCGTGGCGGGGGCGCCGGGATTGAAAACAGGATCGGCCAAGGGATCGGCCACGGGCTCCACCAAGGCCACCACCACGATGTTGACCCAAATAGCCACCGAGCCCCAGGATCCCCTGGGTGAAATGGCGATTCTGGTGGCCGATGACCATCCCATCAACCGGGAGTTGATTCGCCGAATGCTTGCGGGCTTGGGCCAAACCGCATTCCTTGTCGAAGACGGTGCTGCGGCCTTTGCCGCCGTGCGCGAGCGACGCTTTGATCTGGTGTTGATGGATGTGCAAATGCCTGTCCTCTCCGGACCCGACGCGACTCGTTTGATCCGTCAATGGGAAGCCGAGGGTCGGCGGCCACGCACGCGCATTGTGGCCCTCACTGCGAGCGCGATGCCGGGCGACCGCGAGGCGTTCCTGGCGGCTGGTATGGACGCCTACCTGGCCAAACCATTTCGGCGCGCGCAACTCGAGGCGGTCTTGCGTCTGGGCGGCCCAATGGGGAACGCCGCGCCAGCCGCTGCCCCCATCGTGGTTCCAAGCGCCGCCGCACTGCCCTTGTTGGATCGCCTGCGCTTTGATGATTCGTTCGGGGACGCCACGAGTCTCCAACGGACCGAGGTGATCGAGTTGACACTCGCCGGGTTGGCGAGCTTCGAGGCCGATCATCAGGCCTCAAAGGGTTCCTTGCGCTCTCAGTTACACCGGCTCGCTAGCGCGGTGGGTATCGTCGGATGCATGCGTTTGTCCGCTCAGGCTCGTGCGCTCGAACGGGAGCTGATCGAGCGCGCCGCGACCGAGGCTTCACCGTCCTTGAGTGCTGGCCAACTCGAACCGCTGATGCACACGCTGGTTGATACCCGGCTCACGCTGAAATCTCTCCTCACCAAGGTCTCCAACTATGTCGCTGTACAAGAAACTGCTCGTTGTTGATGATGATCCGACCACGCTGCTGTTACTTGAGCTGGCCGCCCGTCCCCTGGATCTCGAAGTCACCAAAGCCGGTGATGTGAACCGGGCCGTTGACGCCGTTCGCAGCCAGGCCTACGACCTGGTGGTGCTGGATCATGACCTCAACGGAGTGCCTGGATTTGAGGTGCTGGACTACCTGCGTAAACCCTTGGGGGGCGTTCCGGTGCTCGTCTTTTCAGGGCATGTGACTGACGAGGATCGGGCACAGTATCGCCGCCGCGGGGTGACGACCATCCTCGAAAAACCCTTATCGCGTGACGTACTGGGCTTTGCGATGCGGCGCGCCCTGAAAATTTAGTCATGCTGGGTATCTGAAGAATCGCGCGCAAAAACCCTTGCCAGATGGACTCCCGTGTGACTGATCGTGCTGGTTGCGATCTGCTCTGGGGTTCCTGTCGCCAGCAGTTGTCCCCCGCCGGCGCCGCCTTCCGGCCCAAGATCGATGACCCAATCCGCGGTCTTGATGACATCCAGGTTGTGTTCGATGACGAGCAATGTGTTGCCGTGCTCGGCGAGGCGCTGCAACACCTGAAGTAGCTGTGCGATGTCGTGAAAATGGAGACCCGTGGTGGGTTCGTCCAGGACATATAGGGTTCGGCCAGTATCGCGTTTGGAAAGTTCCTGGGAGAGCTTGACGCGTTGCGCCTCGCCGCCCGACAGCGTGGTCGCGCTTTGCCCGAGCCGCAGGTAACCGAGCCCCACTTCCATCAGGGTATCGAGCTTGCGGGCGATTGAGGGAACGCTCGCGAAAAACCGCTGGGCTTGCTCGACCGTCATCTCGAGCACCTGGGCGATGTTCGAGCCTTTCCACTGGACCTCGAGCGTTTCCCGGTTGTAGCGTTTGCCGCCGCAGGACTCGCAGGGCACATAGACGTCGGGCAAGAAGTGCATTTCGACGCGAATTACGCCGTCGCCTTCGCAAGGGCCATAGCCGCGCTCGCGCGCCAGGTTCGACTCTGCAAAGAGTTCCCGGATCGGTGTGAAGAGTCCCGTGTAGGTGGCGGGGTTTGATCGCGGCGTGCGCCCAATCGGGCTTTGGTCGATCGCGATGACTTTGTCAAAGAAATCGAGCCCTTCAATCGAACCGTGCGGTGCCGGTTCGGTCGCGCTGCCGTGGAGGTGGCGCGAGATTGCGGCCAGAATGGTGTCGTTAATCAGGGTGGATTTACCCGATCCGGACACACCGGTGACGCAGGTCAACAGGCCGACCGGGAACGCGACATCGATCCCCTTGAGGTTGTTGCCGCGCGCCCCTTGCACGATGAGTTGGCGCTCTGGGTCGGCAGTTCTGCGGTTTTTCGGGGCGGTGATCCGCAGGGACCGGGCGAGATAACGACCTGTGAGCGATGTCGGATGCAGGGCGACTTCTTCGGGAGTCCCCTGGGCGACGATCTCCCCGCCATGCACGCCTGGACCGGGCCCAAGGTCGATGACATGGTCACAGGCGCGGATCGTGTCCTCGTCGTGTTCGACGACCAGTACCGAATTGCCGAGATCGCGCAGGTGGCGCAGGGTCTCGATGAGGCGTTCGTTATCGCGCTGATGCAGGCCGATCGAGGGTTCATCGAGCACATACATGACGCCGGTCAGGCCCGACCCAATCTGGCTGGCCAGTCGGATTCGCTGACTTTCGCCCCCGGAAAGCGTCTCGGCTGGGCGATCGAGCGACAGGTAATCGAGGCCCACATTCACTAGAAAGCGCAGCCGGGAACTGATCTCACGCACGATCCGCTCGCCTACCGTGGCTTTGGATCCGGGCAGGGCCAGCACCTCAAACCAGGCCATCGCCTGGCCGAGTGTCCAATGGGAGAGTTCGGCGATCGGTTTGTTGGCCACCCGTACAAAACGCGCTTCGACGCGCAGACGCGCACCCTCGCACTGGGGGCACACTTTGACGTGGCGATATTTGCCCAGTTCTTCGCGGATGGTCGCCGAATCGGTCTCTTTCCAGCGCCGATCGAGATTGGGCAATACGCCCTCGAAGGCATGCGTGCGGACCGTCGGTTTGGCGCGGTCGCTCAGGTAGGTGAAGGGGATCTCGGTGGATCCGGATCCTTCGAGAACAATTTGGCGGACATGCGCCGGGAGCGATTCCCAGGGCGCGTCGATCTCGAACGCATAGAACGCCGCCAGGCTCTGCAGCATCTGGAAGAAAAACGCGTTGCGCCGGTCCCAACCCCGAATCGCCCCACTGGCCAGGCTTAGCTGGGGAAACTGGACCACGCGGCGGGGGTCAAAAAAGGTCACCTGGCCAAGACCGTCGCAACCAGGGCAGGCACCTGCGGGGTTATTGAATGAGAACAAGCGGGGTTCGAGGCCTGGCAAGGACCAGCCACACTGGGGGCAAGCAAACCGGTTCGAGAAGGTGACTTCGGCGCTGGTGGTGGTCTCGTCTGGCGGATCCAGATCGACAACCACTGTACGACCTTCAGACAGACGCAGTGCGGTCTCGAACGATTCAGCCAACCGCTCCGCGGCTGTCGGGCCGGTTTTGAGGCGATCGACCACCACATCAATTGAATGCCGGCGATTTCGCGCGAGGGCCGGGACCGCATCGAGCTCATGAAGGGTCGGGCTATCCGCCCCCTCAGAAGCTACCCGGACGCGGGCGAACCCCTGCGCTCGCAGAGATTCGAACAATTCGAGATGCTCACCCTTGCGTTGGGTGATGACGGGCGCCAAGACCATCAGGCGCCGACCCGGCGGGCGTGCCATGACGGCATCCACCATTTGGGAAATCGATTGAGCGGCGAGGGCCTCGGACGGATGACTCGGGCAGTGAGGTGTTCCAACCCG
>RFVZ01000130.1 GCA_009922405.1 Betaproteobacteria bacterium | reverse complement strand
AGGACCGAGGGGTTGACACCCGAGAAGACGCACTGGGCGCGCACCATCGACACGCCCCCGTATTTTGCGTATTCGCTCAAACCTGGCGTGACCTTCACCTATCTCGGCGTGCGCGTCGATGAAACCGCCGCGGTACATTTCGGGGGGAAGCCAAGTACGAATCTCTTTGCAGCCGGCGAAATCATGGCGGGCAATGTCTTGGGCAAGGGATACACGGCCGGGGTCGGTATGACCATCGGCACGATTTTTGGGCGCATTGCCGGCGCTTCCGCCGCAAAGTCTGCCGCAAAGGCCTCCGCCACTGTTCAGGAGAATTCTCGTGTTGCCGCTTGAAGCACTAGTGCGCGAAGCCGAAGCCGAGGTCGCTCGGCAGATGGAGATTTGCAATGCCTGTCGCTATTGCGAAGGGTTTTGCGCCGTTTTTCCAGCCATGACCCGGCGCCTTGAATTCCCGAAGGCCGACATTCATTACCTCGCAAACCTGTGCCACAACTGCGGCGCGTGCCTGCATTCCTGCCAGTACGCACCACCCAACCCTTTTGGGGTGAATGTGCCCCAAGCGATGGCTCGGGTGCGCCGGATGACCTACGCCGAATACGCGTGGCCAGCGCCGCTCGGGAGTCTGTATCAGCGCAACGGACTCATGCTCGCGTTGGCGCTGGTCGCCGCGCTCACGGTGTTCATGGCGATCGGCCTACAGACTCAGGGAACCCTCTGGAAACCAATCGCGCTGGAGGCCGGCAGCTTCTACGCCATCTTCCCGCACAACTTGATGGTCTCGTTGTTTGCACCCGTCTTCCTGTTTGCTTGTCTGGCTTTGAGTATCGGTGTCACGCGCTTCTGGACTGATCTGGATGCCAGCCACCCAAAGGGCGAATCCATCCAAGAAGCCATCCAGGAAGCCAGCCTGAATGCGCTCAAACTGAAGTACCTCGATGGTGGTCATGGTGAAGGGTGCAACGAAGCCGACGATGGCTTTACCCATGCGAGACGGCATTTTCATCACGCAACGTTTTACGGGTTCATGCTTTGTTTTGCATCGACCTCGGTCGCAACGCTTTACCACTATGGGCTGGGTTGGCCCGCGCCCTATGATTGGATCAGCCTCCCGAAACTGCTCGGCACGCTTGGCGGTATCGGTCTTGTCATTGGAACGATCGGTCTAGGATGGCTCAATCTGAACCGACATCCACAGCATGGCGATATCGACAATGCCCCGATGGATCGCGGGTTTATCGCGCTCCTGTTTCTGTTGGGTGCGACTGGCCTGAGCCTGGCATTTCTTAGAGAATCGGCCGCGCTCCCCCTCATGCTTTGCTTGCATCTGGGCGCCGTCATGGCCTTTTTTGCCACCATGCCGTACGGCAAGTTCGCCCACGGTTTTTACCGCTGTGCGGCGTTATTCAAGTGGTCGATCGAGCGCCGGCAACCCACCCGACTCAAGTTGACGGCGGACTGAACCGCCGGCCCGATCGACCGATCAAATCACCGAATTAGCGAACTTTTCCGGCTTTCCAGGCCGACAAAAGAGTTTCGTAATCGATCGTTTCGCCCTTCGGTTTCTCGTTGGCGAGTTTCTTCCAAGGGGCTGCCTTATCGGTCAGCATCTTGGCAGGGTCACTTTTTGCAGCGAGTTTTGGCGCGCACTTCGCCATCCCCGCGCGTTCAAGTCGACCGAGGACCTGATCCATTTCGTCGGCGAGCGTATCCATCGCACCCTGCGGCGTCTTCTCACCAGTTACGGCCTGCGCCACGTTCTTCCACCAGAGCTGAGCAAGCTTTGGATAGTCAGGGACGTTGGTGCCAGTCGGCGTCCACGCCACTCGTGCGGGGCTTCGGTAAAACTCAACGAGGCCACCGTACTTCGCCGCATTCTGGGTGAAGTATTCGCTGCGGATATCGCTGTCGCGCACGAAGGTCAGACCCACAATTGATTTCTTGAGTGACGTCGTCTTAGCGGTCACAAATTGCGCGTAAAGCCACGCGGCGGCCGTCCGGTTGGCATCATGGTCTTTGAAGAAGGTCCAGGAGCCAACGTCCTGATAGCCATTCTGCATACCATCTTTCCAGTATGGGCCATTGGGGCCCGGTGCCATGCGCCACTTGGGTGTGCCATCCGCATTAACGACCGGCAGGCCCGGCTTGGTCATGTCGGCCGTGAACGCCGTGTACCAAAAAATCTGCTGGGCAATCTGGCCCTGCGCTGGCACTGGACCGGCCTCGCCAAAGGTCATTCCAATCGCCTCTTTGGGGGCGTATTTCTTCATCCAGTCGACGTACTTGGTCAGCGCAAAAACCGCCGCGGGTGAATTGGTTGCA
Organism: Betaproteobacteria bacterium; assembly: GCA_009922405.1. Classification (GTDB taxonomy): domain Bacteria; phylum Pseudomonadota; class Gammaproteobacteria; order Burkholderiales; family Burkholderiaceae_E; genus RFPW01. Next base: position 4,963 of record RFVZ01000130.1, on the reverse strand, counting down.
CCGCCACGGGCAACCGAGGCTCCCACTGGCGTGCACTTGTCGGCGGCCACACGGATACCCCACTCATCAACCGGCAAGCCATTGGGAATCCCCTTGTCGGCCGTTCCCGCCATGGACAACCAAGCGTCGGTAAAGCGCCATCCAAGCGACGGGTCTTTCTTGCCGTAGTCCATATGCCCGTAAATCGGCTTGCCATCGACGGTCTTCACATCGTTCGAGAAAAAGTCAGCGATGTCCTCGTAGGCGCTCCAGTTGAGCGGCACGCCGAGGTCATAGCCAAATTTCGCCTTGAACTTATCCTGCAGATCCTTACGGGCGAACAGGTCGGCCCGGAACCAGTAGAGGTTGGCGAACTGTTGGTCAGGTAGCTGATAAAGCTTGCCATCGGGCGCCGTCGTGAAGCTGGTCCCGATGAAATCCTTCAGATCCAGGCCCGGGTTCGTAAATTCCTTACCCGCACCCGCGAGATAGTCGGACAGCGGCAAAATCTTGCCGTACCGATAGTGCGTCCCAATGAGGTCCGAATCCGAGATCCAGCCATCGTAGATCGACTTACCCGACTGCATCGATGTCTGCAGTTTTTCGACGACGTCGCCTTCCTGAATCAGGTCATGCTTGACCTTGATCCCCGTAATCTCTTCGAAGGCCTTGGCGAGGGTCTTCGATTCGTATTCATGGGTCGTAATCGTTTCCGACACGACTGAGATTTCTTTAACGCCTTTTGCCTTCAGCTTGGCTGCGGCCTCGATGAACCACTTCATTTCGGTCATTTGCTGATCTTTGCTCAGCGTTGACGGCTGAAACTCGGTATCGACCCACTTCTTCGCTTCGGCCTCGCCCGCATAGGCACTTTGGGCGCCCAAGGCGGCCGCAATCGACACGGCCAACAGCGTGTAGCGGTAGTTCAAACGGTACTTCATGGTCTCGGTCTCCTGTGGTTAATCAAATCAAGTCTGCCCCGCTTGTCGTCCTGCGAATCCGACCTGGCGGGAGCTTCAGGCCGCGAATCCGTTCTCAATGGTTGGCGCGATTCACCCCTTTCGCATCACCCAAACCAACAGCAACATCGACAGTGCAAGTCCAATCCAAGCACTGGGTTCGCCCTCCAGTGCCAACCACTGCGCGAATCGATCGCCCATTCCAACGAACGCGAGATTGAGGTACGCAGCCGATAACAACCCAATGAACAACCGGTCACCGCGTGTCGTCGCAATCGGTAAAAAACCCCGACGCTCGACCGTTGGTGAGCGAATCTCCCAGATCGTCATTCCGATCAGCATCAAAACGATCAGGGTAAAAAAAACCGCAACCGGCACTGTCCAGACCATCCAGTCAAGCACTTCGTAAACTCCTTGCAGTCCGGTTCATCAAACGCGTCCCATCGCGAAACCCTTCGCGATGTAATGCCGAACAAACCAGATCACGATCGCGCCTGGAACAATGGTCAATACCCCCGCCGCCGCCAGAACCGCCCAGTCCATTCCAGAGGCGCTCACCGTTCGGGTCATGGTCGCCACGATCGGCTTCGCATCGACGCTGGTTAAAGTGCGGGCGAGCAGAAGTTCGACCCACGAGAACATGAAGCAGAAAAACGCAGTGACGCCAATCCCCGCCTTAATCAACGGCAGAAAAATCTTCAAAAAAAACCGAGGAAAGGTGTAACCGTCGATGTAAGCGGTCTCATCAATTTCGCGCGGGATTCCGCTCATGAACCCCTCGAGAATCCAGACCGCGAGCGGGACATTGAAGACCAGGTGGGCAAGCGCAACCGCCAGGTGGGTATCCATCAGTCCCACCGTGCTGTAGAGCTGAAAGAAGGGCAGGAGAAAAATTGCGGGTGGGGTCATCCGGTTGGTCAGCAACCAGAAAAAGACGTGGCGATCGCCAAGAAATCGGTAGCGCGAAAACGCATACGCTGCCGGTAGCGCGACGGTGACCGAAATCACCATGTTGATCGCCACATAAATAAGGCTATTGATGTAGCCCGAATACCAGGCCGGATCGGTAAAGATCACGGCGTAATTGGCCCAGGTGAAGTGCTTCGGAAAAAACGAAAAACTCGACAAGATATCTTCGTTCGTTCTGAAACTCATGTTTACCATCCAGTAGATGGGCAAGAGTGCGAACACGAGATAACTCGTCAAAAAAACGTTGCGCCAATGTGCGCCCTTCATACGGCACCCCTTTCACCGGCGTCGGATGCCGCAGTGCCCGTGGAATGCGTACCGACCCGTTGCATCCAGTTGTAGAGGACGAAACAGAACAGCAGAATGATCAAGAAATAGATCAGTGAAAACGCAGCTGCCGGACCCAAATCAAACTGCCCCACAGCCTTCTGAGTCAAGTACTGCGACAAAAACGTGGTCGCATTGCCGGGTCCGCCACCTGTAAGTACGAATGGTTCGGTATAGATCATGAAGCTATCCATAAACCGCAGCAGCACTGCGATCATGAGAACCCCTCGTAGCTTGGGTAACTGGATGTACCGAAACACCGCCAATCGACTGGCACCGTCAATCTGGGCCGCCTGATAAAACGCATCCGGAATCGCCCTTAGACCGGCGTAACACAACAAGGCCACCAGTGGCGTCCAGTGCCAGACATCCATCGCGAGCACCGTCAGCCACGCATGGGTTGGATTACCGGTGTAGCTGTACTCGAGTCCAAGCGCCTTAAGGGCAGCACCCAGCAGGCCAATGTCGCTTCGACCAAAAATCTGCCAGATCGTCCCGACCACATTCCAGGGGATCAGAAGCGACAGTGCGACCAATACGAGCGCCGCGGACGCCCGCCAGCCGGCCGCTGGCATCGCCAGCGCCAGTGCAATACCGAGCGGAACCTCCACCGCAAGAACCGCAAACGAATAAACCAGTTGCCGCACCATCGCCGAATGAAGTTCCTCGTCTCGCAGCACGGAAACAAACCATTCAGTGCCGACAAAAACGCGACGTTCGGGTGAAATGATGTCTTGCACCGAATAGTTGACGACCGTCATTAGCGGAAGGATTGCCGAGAACGCCACGCAAATGACCACTGGTAAAACCAACCACCAAGCCTTCTGATTCACGGGTTTGATCATCGCAGTGCGCCCTCGGATTCACGACCGATCAGCCGTTCCTGCGCGTCATAAAATCGCGTGTGAGGTCCGAACACTCTCAGTCCGACGACTTGATTGAGTGCCGGCACGGCCGCGTCGCGCGCCAAGCGCAAGCGCACTAGGCAATCGCTGCCACCCTCTGCGCCGGATTCGACCTGCGCGCTCACCAGCCAGCTACTGCCAAGATCCTGAATCCGCTGGACCTTGGCCGCTAAGAGGTTCATCTCACTGGGCTCTCCGGGCTTTGATTCACCCATCCCGAGGTACTCGGGTCGGATCCCCAGGGTGATTGCGCCAGGCGGGATCAGGTCGTCGAATGAAGAAACCGATCCAGAACCTGATCCAGAAACTGATCCCCCGTGTTTGAGTCGGTTCACAGGAATAAAATTCATCCCAGGCGACCCAATAAAATGGCCAACAAACCGGTGCGCGGGCTGCTCGAATAGTTCGGAAGGCGAGCCACTCTGGATCACCCGACCGCGCGCCATCACCAGAACCGAATCGGCGAATGTCAGCGCTTCAACCTGATCATGCGTAACGTAGATCAGGGTCAACCGTAGCTCACGATGGATCTCCTTGAGCTTACGTCGAAGTTGCCATTTCAGATGCGGATCAATGACGGTCAAGGGTTCATCGAACAAAACCGCGCCCACGTCTTCCCGGACCAGGCCGCGGCCAAGCGAGATCTTCTGCTTCTGATCGGCTGACAAACCGGCGGCGCGCTGATCCAACTGCGCCGAGAGATCGAGCATTTCTGCAATGACGCCCACTCGCGCCCGAGCGCGCGCCTCATCCATCCCTCGATTACGCAGCGGGAAGGCGAGGTTCTGCGCGACCGTCATCGTGTCGTAGACCACTGGGAACTGAAAAACCTGCGCGATATTGCGCTGCTGTGGCGGGAGTTGCGTCACATCGCGCTGGTCAAACCGAATCGAACCCTGCGAGGGCGCAACCAAACCCGAAATGATGTTGAGCATGGTCGTCTTGCCACAACCCGAGGGTCCTAGCAGCGCATAAGCGCCACCGTCCTCAAAGGTCTGGCGCATCGGAAGGAGTGCATAGTCCGCATCGTCTCGCGGATTTGCACGATATGAATGGGCGATATCGAGTTGAATCCTAGCCATCAGCGTGTGTCATCCGCTGAAAGACTGAGTCCGGTGCCAAAACCATCGCACCCTGAGGGTCAAACAGATACACCGCTGCCGGATCGATAGCAACCGTCACGAGTTCTCCAAGATCGAGTCGATGCACACCCGTCCGTTGCACGACCAGGTTGCCCAAGGGGGTTTCCAGATGGATATAGGTATCAGACCCGGACACCTCCGCCAGGGCGACCTTGGCCGGCACCAATAAGCGGTGCGATTGGCGGTCCGATTGGCGCTGCGATTCCCGGTCCAATTGGCCCGGCGCGACCAACAATTCGAGCGCCCCCGCACGAATCCCCAAGGTCAGTTGCCCATTCAGAGCCGGTAGGCGCTGAAGTGCTTCGACAAGATTCAGGGTCAGGTCGGGACCGAGCCTCACCCCCTCCGGGACAGCCAAGGCCGGCAACAAATTGATGGGGGGGTCGCTAAATGCACGTGCGACCCGGATCGACTTCGGCCGATGGAACACGTCGGCGGTCGGTCCATATTGCAGTAGTTCACCCGCATCGAGCACTGCCGTGTAACCGCCCAATAACAGTGCCTCTGCGGGCTCAGTGGTGGCGTACACAACGGTCGACCCACCACTCGCAAACAGCGTCGAGAATTCCTCCCGCAATTCTTCGCGAAGCTTGTAATCCAGATTGACCAGCGGCTCATCGAGCAACATCAGAGACGCCGATTTGGCCAGTGCGCGGGCCAGTGCAACCCGTTGCTGCTGCCC
>RFVZ01000129.1 GCA_009922405.1 Betaproteobacteria bacterium | reverse complement strand
TGCTGCGAATTCGCAGCAAACGCGTCCTGACGCTCTCGATCAATTTCGTGAGCTTGCGCCACATTCTCGGCCGTGATACCCATGTGATACTGATTAAACGCATCCCACAACCCATCGCTGATCATGGTGTCGACCAATTTGGCGTCGCCCATCCGATGACCATCGCGAGACCCCAGGAGCACGTGAGGGCTGGCACTCATGTTCTCCTGACCACCCGCAACGACAATCCCGGCTGCGCCCGTCATCACGGCTTGCGCGGCCAACATGACCGTCTTCAACCCGCTGCCGCAAACCTTGTTGATCGTCATCGCAGGAACGCCATGCGGGAGACCGGCTTTAATTGCGGCCTGGCGCGCGGGGTTTTGCCCGCTCCCTGCAGTCAACACCTGGCCAAAAATCACCTCATCGACCTGCGAGGCCTCGATGTTTGCCCGCTCAAGTGCGGCCCTGATCACGATAGCGCCGAGTTCGGGGGCAGCCATCGACGCAAGCGAGCCGCCGAATTTACCAATAGCCGTTCTAACTGCCGAAACGATTACGGCTTGATGCATGGTCATTTGTTGAAGTCTCCAGTTGAATTAAGTTGAGTTTTAGTCGGCATCATGCCGCTGCTTTCTTCCGAACATAGGCGCCCGGCGCGGGTTCAATCACGGGGTAGGCTGCAGTGCCGAGTTTGCGCGCTGCGCGTAATGACCCCCGATGATTGTCGACCCAAGCGGCCCAATCATTCCACCAGCTTCCGGCATGTTCATCAGCCTCGCGCAGCCACTGCGCTGCCTCGGTCGGGAACTCATCGGCTGTCGCGCTTTCGACACCAGAGCTCCAATAGCTCCGCTTATTCTTGGAGGCAGGATTAATCGCACCGGCGATATGACCGCTTGCGCCGAGAACAAACCGGATCGAACCGCCCAGCACCTGCGTGCTGCCGTAAGCAGAATTCCAGGGAACAATATGATCTTCTTTGGCTGCGAAGACATAAGTGGGCATCGATAACGACCCGAGATCAATCGATTGACCGAGGAACTCAAGGACCCCCGGCTTGCAGAGTTCGTTGCGCAGGTACATGTGGCGCAGGTAGTACACGTACATCGGACCTGGCAGATTGGTCGTGTCGCCATTCCAGTACAGGAGGTCAAAGGCTGGCGGCTCTTCCCCCTTCAGATAATTACCGACGACGTAGTTCCAGACCAGATCGTTCGGCCGCAAGAATGAGAACGTCGTTGACAGGTCCCGCCCCGTCATCAAGCCGCCCTGCCCGAGTTGTTGCTCGCGCATCTCCACCACCGTCTCATCAATGAAGAGCCCGAGTGCGCCTGGATCGCCAAAATCGAGGAAGGTACTCATCAAGGTCATCGAAGCGACCGGTCGCTCATTGCGCCCTTCCAAAACTGCTAACGCGCTCGCTAATAGCGTTCCGCCGACACAAAATGCGAGCGCATTGATCTGCTCTGACCCACTGATTTCACGGGCGACCCGGATCGCTTCAATAACGCCTCGGCCCACGTAGTCGTCCCAGGTCAAATGAGCCAGTTCTGGCCCTGGGTTACACCACGAGACCATGAAGACCGTGTGACCGCGTGAGACTGCAAAACCCACAAGAGAATTCTCGGGCTGCAGGTCAAGAACATAGTACTTGTTGATGCAAGGTGGCACCATCAGCAGTGGCCGACTACCCACTTTGTCGGTGCTTGCGCCGTACTGGATCAGCTGGAATAACTCATTCTGAAAGACCACCGCACCGGGTGATGTAGCGACGTTGCGTCCAACTTCGAATGCCTCCTCGTCGGTCATCGAAATACGACCCTTCTGTAGATCGCTCAACAGATTGTCGATACCGTGTCGAAGGCTCTCGCCCTTACTCTCTACAAGTCGACGCTGCGCCTCAGGATTGGTCGCCAGGAAGTTCGAAGGTGCCATTGCATCGCACCACTGTCCGACTGCGAAGCACACCCGCTCGACCGTTTTTGAATCGCCCTCGAGAAGTTCGGCCGTGCGGCGCAAAAATTCCGAGTTGACCAGATAGAGCGCCGCAGCCCAGCCCCAGGGTTGATTCTGATCTCGCCAAGAATCATCACTAAAACGACGATCTTTCAATTCGGGCGCATCACCTGACGCAGCCATCTTCAATAGTTGCTGCGTCCGTTGGGTGTACTCTGCCTGCAAGCCCATGAGACGGTTCTGATCAATTCGCAAAGCGGCCGGGGGTTTGCCCTGCAGTCGACTAATCCAGTCCATTCCCGGAAACCGGGACATCGCCTCACTCATCTGAGCCATCGCCGTCGGCATGATGGTGCCGAACCCAAAGCTTGGATCAAATGGTGCGTCCTGCGCTGCCAACTCCGGCGGCGATGACGAATCCGTCGAGGGTAATGTCCCTGCCGGAGTGGTTGGGACTGCCGCCGTCTCGAGATCTTCCTTACGCTTGGCGCGTGCCATGTTCAGCCCCTGGTGATTCATTCAAAGATTGATTGCATTGTGAAAGCCGAAGACCGCAAGCGTCAAATGGGATTCAACCCTGGATCAATCCAGATACAACCAGCAGTCCGACCGCGTGAACGATCTCGACGATACGACCAGAATTGCTCCGGATTAGAAGCGGTACAGGGAGTTGCCCAGGGCATTACGCTTACTCCAAGCCGTTGCAGGCGCAGTGTTGCCATACCCGGCAAGTCGAACAACCATTTTCCCTGCATGGTCGACGGAATGAACAGGCGCTCCAAGGCAAGCCGAAAATCGCCATCGATCACATCGCCGGCATCATCATCGCAGCGATCACTCAGCATTGCGACCCGCACCTCTTCACCAACCTCATAACGAGATTGATGAATGGCGGGACCGATCCAGGCCTGCAAACGGGCATCGACAACACGTGAACGCATTGTCCGCACAGTCGCCTCCAGAATGCCATCCGCAAGCCCGCGCCATCCCGCATGTGCGGCTCCGACAATTCGCCCTTCGAGATCGGCGATCAGAACCGGAAGACAATCGGCCGTCAAAATTGCGAGTACAACTGAGGGCAATGTTGTCACGGAGGCATCGGCCACGATCGGCGCAGCCGCCCCGTCGTGTTGCATCACCTCATGAACGGCAGTTCCGTGAACCTGCGACAACCAAATGGGCTCAGCCGGTAGAAAAGATCTTAAGCGTGAGCGGTTTTGCGCCACCAACAATGGATCGTCTCCGACATGGGTAGCCAGGTTACCGTCATCACGAGTCGTAAAAAATGCCGAAACGCCTTGGCCGAGGGAATGTGGTGGGTGAAGGCCCGTCATGCTCAAACCTCGGGTAATGAACATGCATCGATCTGGCACTGTTCCAGCAATTGAATCAAATCGGCAGGGATCAGCGAGGCCCATGACACCGGGCGCCCATCTGCCGGATGATTTAGACCGAGTCGCCAGGCGTGGAGGGCCTGGCGTCCAAATCCAGCGACCCCAGCGACCCCAGCGCCGCCACCATTACCGCCACTGGCGCCACCTCCGATGCCTCGTCCGTAGACCGCGTCACCAATCAGCGGAAAACCGAAGTGCTGCAGGTGCACTCGAATCTGATGCGTACGGCCAGTCTGCAACTGACAAAGCACCAGCGAAACTGGCTTTCCGTTGCCAAAACGCCCGCGCTGTATGGTTTTAAAATGAGTCACGGCATTACGGCCCTTAGGGGCATCAACGACCGCCATCCGAATCGGCGATTGCGGATCCCTCCCGATTGGTGCGTCAATCGTTCCAGAATCTGGCGTTTCGCCATCGACGAGGGCCAAATAACGCCGCGACATCGACCGATCAGACAACTGGGCCACGAGACGGACAATCGCCAGTTCCGAGCGGGCGACTACCAACAGCCCACTAGTATCTTTGTCCAGACGATGGACAATCCCGGCGCGGGGCAAGCCCGCCTGATCTGGCCAATGATGCAAAACACCATTCATTAGGGTTCCGCGCCAATGACCCGCGGCCGGGTGAGTCACCAAGCCCGGCGGCTTATCGATCACGAGCAAGTGCTCGTCCGAATGCACGACTGACAAGGGCACGGGGTCTGGAGCGAATGCCGACTCCGCCGCGCGTGGCTGAGGGATGACGGTGACCGATTCATAACCAATCAAGCGGTGTTTAGCCGATCGCCCAGCGCCCTCCACTTCCACTGCACCCAACGCAATCCATTGCTGAATTCTTGAACGGGAAACGTCGGGCAGACGGATCGCAACAAAACGGTCCAGTCGCAAACCACCCTCATGGCGCTCAACCGAAAGCCGGATCTCGGACGTCTCCCCACCCTCGCCCGGAGGGTGGATATAATCAGGCAACCCCGCAGCGGCATCGCCGCCCTGTGGCCTTGACCCGCTCTCGTTGGATCGACCAATCATCATGAATCAAGCGGCTCGAAGCCCCTCATTGCGCTTGCCTGGCGTCGCGCTCTTGGTGGCAGCCTTCTGCGTTGTCGCCCTGAATGGCTGCGGTTCTTTCAACCCGAGCAAAGATCCGACGGCAGACTGGGCCGTCGAAAAATTATATGCCGAGGCCCGCTCCGAATTGGATTCGGGTAACAACGTTGCAGCGGTCAAACTCTACGAGAAGCTCGAATCCCGATATCCGTTCAGTCGACATTCTCAGCAGGCTCAGCTTGACACCGCTTACGCTCATTACCGTGATAACGATCCGAGCCTTGCGCTGGCAGCGCTTGATCGGTTTTTGCGGCTATATCCCGACCACATCGCGACCGACTATGCGTTGTATCTCAAGGGATTGGTAAATTTTAACGAAAATCAGGGAATCTTCACGAGCTTGGGTGGACAAGATTTATCTGAGCGCGATCAACAGGCATTTCGCGACTCTTTTGACTCGTTGCGACAGCTGATCGACCGATTTCCGAATAGCCGCTATGCCGCGGATGCACGACTTAGATTGTCGTGGTTGGTCAACCAGATGGCTGCCGGTGATATCCACATCGCGCGCCACTATCTGCGTCGTGGTGCTTTCCTGGCGGCAGCCAATCGGTCGCAATGATGGCATTGTCCTACGATCGGCTCGGACTCACCGATCTGCGGGACGACGCGAAGCGAATCCTGAATCAAAACTTCCCCGGCAGTCGCAAGGTCGAAACCGTGATGAAGGACGAAGTTTCGACCCAATGGACACTGGGTAGCTTAGGGAGCCTCTGGACGCCTTGGGCCTCGACCAAACCTTAGGAACCGATCAGGAAGTCTTCGGCCACCTGACGTTCTCGGGTCACTGAAAAGGGCGGCAGGCTGGCCATCAAGGTTCGGCCATAGCCCTTGTTGATCAGGCGTGCGTCACCAATCACCAGGACGCCACGATCGCGCTCGCTTCGAATCAGTCGCCCAGCACCTTGCTTGAGCGCAAGACTGGCAGCTGGTAACTGAATGGACCGAAACGGATCACCGCCACGACGACGAAGCGCTTCTGATTGGGCTTCAAGCACCGGATCGTCCGGCGGAGCAAAGGGCAGCTTGTCAATCAGCAAAAGGGACAATGCGTCACCCACCACGTCGACGCCTTCCCAGAAACTTGCTGCGCCAACCAGGATCGGCGCAGGAGCCGCCCGATAGCGCTCGAGTAGTTCGGTTCGACTACCTTCGCCCTGCACCAGCAAGGTTAATGGAGGTTCGAGCAATTCGCGCAATCGATCAGCAACCTGCCGAACCGCCCTCAAGGTAGTGCAAAGCACAAAACAACGCCCGACATTCACCTCAATCAACGGCCAGCAATGCTCGATCCAGGCCCTTGAAAATCCAGGGTCTGAGGGCTCTGGCAATCCCCTGGGCACGTACAGCAGGCCTTGTGAGGCATAGTCGAAGGGGCTCGGGAAACGCACCTGGCGAGATTCCGAGAGCCCCAGTATCTGAGCGAAATGACTAAAGTCCTCGCCAACAGCGAGGGTTGCCGATACAAAAATCCAGGCGCGTGCAGTCCCATCGCGGTACCGGGTGAAGGGCTCCGCAACGGACAGCGGGGTCTTGTGCAGCGTCATGGACGCGAGGTGTACCTCCGCCCAGGCAACCGAGAATTCTGCGTCCTTGGCCCCATCGATCGCCCCCTCACTAAACCAGCCCGACCAACGGGAACAAACCGTTCGGGCACGCTCGGCCATCCGCACGAGCCCGGGACCCCGCTCAACCGCGGCTTCGAGCGCACTCGTCAAAGCCTCCAAGGCCCTCGTTACAGACTGCAGCGTGCCGGCGAACTCTGAGTGTGCCAATAAGGTGTGGGCCGGCGCGCGAGGACTTGCGATCGGCCATTGCGCCCGTGCTTGACGCACGAACTGATCGAGTGTTGCACCCAGTTCATGCCATGGAGCCTGATCGGGTGCCTCCTCGAGTGCGACCTGCAGGGCGTCCCGCCCAAGATCCATCAGCGCACGGCTACCACTTGCCTCGCCCAAAAAAGTGACGAGGGTGTCCGGCAACTGATGGGCCTCGTCGAAGATCAGTGTTTGGGCACTGGGTAGCAGTTCGGCTATTCCGGTATCGCGCAAAGCCAAATCCGCGCTGAACAAATGATGGTTAATAACCACCACATCGGCTGATTGTGCCGTTCGTCGAGCCTGAACGACGAAGCATTGATTCCAGTCTGCGCAATCCTGGCCGAGGCAGTTTTCGCGCGTTGATGTCGCCAGCACCCACGCTGGATCGTCATCACTGACTTGCGAACAATCTGACCGATCGCCGGTCGATGACAGCCTTGAGAATCGATCGATCTGGCGCAAGCGGCTGATATCAACCGCCCGGGTAAACCGTCCGTCTTCAAGGTTGCGCTTCAAATGGTGTCGACACACATAATTGGCCCGCCCCTTGAGCAAGGCTGTCCGAACGTCGACACCTAGCGCGGCGATGACTCGCGGCAAATCACGGGCAAACAACTGGTCCTGAAGCGTCTTGGTACCGGTCGAAATAATGACCTTACCGCCTGCGAGCAGGGCTGGAACCAGGTAGGCGAAAGTCTTCCCGATACCCGTGCCGGCTTCGGCGACCAGGGTCGACGGCTCCGAGATTGCCCGTGCGATCTCGCCAGCCATGGCGCGCTGGTCGGGCCGATCATTCCAGGCAGACCCGGCCGCAAGTGCACCGTCTGCCCCAAACGCCTTTTCGACGCGATGACTCAGCGCATCCGGCGCAGCTCGCTCCTCAGAGCATGCGCGACTCACGCAGGAATATCCGGCGTCAACTTAATCTGAAGAAGGGAGATGGTGTCCTTAATCTGCAGCTTACGTTTCTTGAGACGACGCAGCTGGACCTCGTCGCGCACAGGCTGCTCGGTCAGCGATTCGATGACAAGGTCCAGA
>RFVZ01000128.1 GCA_009922405.1 Betaproteobacteria bacterium | reverse complement strand
GTATCGTCAAGTGGTTCAATGACGCCAAAGGATTCGGGTTTATCACCCCCGATGATGGTGGAGAGGACCTGTTCGCCCATTTCTCCGCCATTCAGACCGGCGGTTTCCGTTCGCTTAAGGAAGGACAAAAAGTCGAATTTGATGTGGTCCAAGGACCCAAAGGCCGGCAGGCCTCGAACATTCATGCCACCGGCACTGTGATGTAAACCGCTTGCAGTTCCGGAGGGCGAATTCCACGCCCTCCGGCCAGCCCGGTTGGGGGTCAGCTGAAGCGCCCGAGAGAACGTACAGGCCAACTCACATATGGTCGATCATCACCTGACCAAAACCAGAACACGACACCTGAGTCGAACCGGGCATCAAACGCGCGAAGTCATAGGTCACGTGGCCCGATTGAATCGATTTTTCCATCGAGGCAATGATGAGGTCGGCTGCTTCGAACCATCCCATGTGCCGCAACATCATCTCGGCTGAGAGGATCTCTGACCCCGGATTGACATAGTCTTTACCGGCGTACTTGGGCGCGGTCCCGTGGGTGGCTTCAAAACAGGCCACCGAATCCGACATGTTGGCACCGGGTGCGATACCGATGCCGCCGACCTGAGCGGCCAGCGCGTCCGACACGTAGTCCCCGTTGAGGTTGAGAGTCGCGATGACGCTGTAATCGGCCGGGCGCAGCAGGATCTGCTGCAGAAACGCGTCGGCGATTACATCCTTGATGACGATCGAGTTGCCAGTCTTCGGATTTTTGAATGAACACCACGGCCCGCCGTCGATCGGTTGGGCATGAAACTCCCGCTGCGCCAAGGCATATCCGGCGTCGCGGAACAAACCTTCGGTGTACTTCATGATGTTGCCCTTATGCACCAGGGTGACCGAAGACTTGTCGTTATCAATCGCGTACTGAATCGCCTTGCGCACCAGGCGCTCGGTCCCTTCGATCGAAACCGGCTTGATGCCGATTCCGGAGGTGTTCGGGAAGCGGATCTTTTTGACCCCAAGCTCGTTCTGCAGGAAGGCAATCAGGCGCTTCGCCTTTTCATCATCGTGCTGGTATTCGATACCTGCGTAAATATCCTCTGAGTTTTCGCGGAAGATCACCATGTTGGTCTTCTCGGGCTCCTTCAGCGGCGACGGCACACCCTTGAAATACTGCACCGGACGCAGGCAAACATAGAGGTCGAGTTCCTGGCGCAGCGCAACGTTCAGGCTCCGGATACCTCCGCCAACAGGGGTCGTCAGCGGCCCTTTGATGGAGACCACATACTCGCGCAGGACCTGAAGCGTCTCTGCAGGCAGCCAAACATCGGGCCCATAAATCTGCGTCGATTTTTCACCGGCGTAAATCTCCATCCAGTGAATCTGGCGTGACCCACCGTAGGCCTTGGCGACTGCGGCGTCCACGACTTTGAGCATCACGGGCGTGATATCGAGCCCGGTGCCGTCTCCCTCGATGTAAGGGATGACCGGGTTGTGGGGAACATGCAGCGAAAAATCAGGATTAACCGTGATCTTGGCACCATCCGCGGGGACCTTGATATGTTCGTACATGCGTTCTCCAGTCGTGAATTTTAATGGTTAGGGTAAGCTTTTGAGCCCTCGATTATGCCGTATCGCGCCATGAACCCGATTAGCCTCAACACGATTATCGGCCGGCTTGCGCGCTCAGCATTGAGTTGTCTGACAGCGATTGGCTTCGCGACCGCTCTCTTCGGCACGCCCCCAACGCAGGCTCAGCCTCAAGAGCGTGGGCTCCCCCGAACAACGCTTCAGGCGGGCATGTATTTGATCCGAGCCGAGGTCGCAGGCGATGTCGACAGTCGCGCTCGCGGTTTGATGTTTCGGGAACGGCTGGGACCAAACGAAGGGATGCTCTTCGTTTTCGAGCAGCCTTCAACCCAGTGCTTCTGGATGCGCAACACCCTGGTCCCGCTGACGATTGCGTTTTTGGCCGATGACGGCCGGATCGTCAATACCGCAGACATGGAACCCAAGTCCGAGGCCAGCCATTGCTCCAACGAAGGCGTAAGGTTCGCCCTCGAAATGGAGCGCGGCTGGTTTGCAAAGCGCGGCCTCAACCGAGGCGATCGAATCAGCGCGCCCAGTTATTTCAAGGCGCCCTGATCAACTTCGTTCGGTTTAGCCCGCGTAGTTGTGCTCGGCGAACGTCCAGTTGGTTAACTTCCAGAATGCAGCCAGAAAATCGGGACGGCGATTCCGATGGTCGATGTAATACGCGTGCTCCCAGACGTCACAGGTCAGCAGGGGCACATCGGCTCCGCTCAGCGGGGTGGCTGCATTAGAGGTGTTGGCGATATCGACCGAGCCATCGGCTTTCTTGACCAGCCATGTCCAGCCCGAGCCAAAATTGCCCAATGCGCTCTTCGTAAACGCTTCCTGAAACGCGGCCAGAGAGCCCCACTTGGCATCGATCGCGGCGGCCAGAGCACCGGACGGATGGCCCGACGTAGTCGGCGTCAAACAGTTCCAGAAAAAGGTGTGATTCCAGATCTGGGCCGCGTTGTTGAAGACAGGTCCCGACGAACGCTTGACGATGTCGACCAGACTGGCTTGCTCGAACTCGGTCCCTTTCACCAAATTATTCAGATTGGTGACATAAGTTTGGTGATGCTTGCCGTGATGAAACTCGAGCGTTTCTTTGGACATGTGTGGCTGCAGCGCGTCAATCGCGTAAGGAAGAGCCGGCAGGGTATGTTCCATGATCTGAGTCCTTGAGGGTTGGATGGATTCGCCCCCGCCGGGGTTGATTCACCCAGCAGAGGACCCGAATGCACATCGAGTGAACAAAAAGGTCCGAGGATTGTAGGTCAGGCTGGGGCAATCCTGCCATCCTGACTGAAAAGATCTTGGCAACCCCTAGAAACAGCCCTCGAACGCCAGAGATAACCGTGCAAATATTTGTTTTTAAATGATTTTTTTGTTTGACTAAAATTTAATCAGTTTGATGGCAGCCCAATCGAACCGTGGTTTCAATCCAATGACAGCCCACTCTTCACAGAGTTATCCACAGGATTTGTGAATGACTCCACACGTCGACCGCTCACGTAGCCGGCTGTCCGGAACCATCGAAGCTCTCTGGTACGGACGGCCCTCTGAACCGAGCCCGACTCCGCGGAGCGTCGCCGCCAACAACCCATCTCGCGGCCTTCTCAGACTCCTCAGCCTCCCCGGCCTCCTGTTTCTAGCTCTGTTGCCGTGGACGATTTTGACCGCACTGATCAGCGGGCGCCGTTTCGATCAGATCCAGACGGCTAAGAAGACGCGGCGCGAAAACAGGGCGCGCATCGATCACAGCGCCCTGGTCACTGCCCCGGCCCCACCGCCGATCGTGGTCGTGGGCAACCTCGTGGCAGGGGGTACCGGGAAGACCCCAATCGTGATCGCAATTGCGCGCGAATTGCGGGCACGGGGTTGGCAGACGGGACTGATCGCCCGGGGCGCAGGCGCCTCCTTGGCCGCAAATGACGCGCAGGCCTTTCTCATCCCGCCCGATTACAGGACCGCTGGCGATGAAGCCGCCCTGATGGCCCGACACGCCGCATGCCCGATTGCGATCGGGCGCCGGCGGGCCCAAGCGCTGCAATCCCTTCTGGCCGTAGCACCCACGACAGAGATCATCATTTCCGACGACGGTCTACAACACCGTGGCCTGCCCCGCGACCTGGAATTCATCGTGTTTGATCAACGAGGACTTGGCAACGGCCAGCTACTGCCGGCGGGTCCGTTGCGAGAGTCGCCCTTAAATGGTCTTCAGTCGGATGCCGTTCTGCTGCGCGATGGCGCGCCGGATCCGATTGGTCATCCGACTCGTTTTGGGGTTACGACACGGGTTCTGGGATGGTGGTCACTCAGCGCGCCCGACCGACTCCTGTCCGACGCAGAATTACTTCAGTGGACTCGGGGTCAACGAACCGTCGCTGTCACCGGTATCGCCCGACCTGAGCGGTTTTTTGACCGTCTGCGGGGGATCGGCCTGCAGTTCAAAGCCATTGGGCTGGCTGACCACGCCCCAATCGATCTGGTCTGGCTTCGTGGCCTACCGGCCGACTGTATTCTGATGACCGAGAAGGACGCCGTAAAATGCGACCAATCAGCAGACCCGAGAATTCGGGTGCTGCGAATCGAAGCCGTTATCCCGCCCAGCCTGATCGATTTCATTGAGGAGCGCCTCTTTGGACGCCCGACTGCTTGATATTCTTGTCTGCCCCCTTTGCAAAGGTCCACTCGAGCATGACCGCCTCAAAGCGGAATTGCGCTGCCGCGTGGATCGGCTCGCATTCCCGATTCGGGATGGGATTCCGGTCATGCTGGAGTCCGAGGCCCGGCCGCTAGTCGACGTTGATGATCCCGCACCCTGAATTCACCGTTCTTATTCCTGCCCGAAGGGCATCGACCCGACTGCCCGACAAGGCACTGGCTGACCTGGGAGGAAAGCCCATGGTGGTTCGGGTAGCCGAAGTTGCGGTCGCGAGCGGAGCGAACCGCGTCGTGGTCGCGACCGATGACCCAGAGATCCAGGCGGCCGTTCAGGCCCATGGCCACGAGTCCATCCTGACACGGGCGGACCACCCGACCGGCACAGACCGACTGGCGGAAGCGGCGATGCTCCTGGATTTGGGCGACGAAAAGATCGTCGTGAATCTGCAAGGCGACGAGCCAGCTATGGAACCGGCCCTAGTGCGGGATGTCGCACGTCTGTTGGCCGGTCATTCGGACTGCGCCATGTCGACGGCGGCCCATCCAATCCTGAGCATCGCGGAGTTTTTGGCCCCCAGCGTGGTCAAGGTTGTTCTTGACGCGCAAGGACGTGCACTGGTCTTCAGCCGGGCACCGATCCCTTTCCCACGCGACGCGTTCGGTGCGTTCCCGAACATTACCCCGGCCGAGTTGCCAGATTTTCCTGGATGTCCACCGCTGCGTCACCTGGGGATCTATGCCTACCGGGCGGGTTTTCTGCGGACTTACCCGACTCTTGAACCATCACCAACCGAAGCCGTTGAATCGCTCGAACAGCTTCGCGCACTTTGGCACGGTTATCGAATTGCTGTGACGATCACGACTGAGAGCCCAGCCCCCGGGGTCGATACACCGGCTGATCTCGAGAGGATGCGTGCGCGCTTCGAAGACCCTTCGTTGCACTGCGGTTTGACGCTACGCGCCCCGAGCGGTTAGTTTCCCTAATTCAAAGACCAAAATTAAAGATTACAAGGGCGAAGAGGAGAAACGATGAAACTCATTCTGCTTGGCCCGCCTGGCGCGGGTAAAGGGACGCAGGCGGCGTTCATCAAGGAAAAGTTCAAGATCCCACAAATCTCGACCGGGGACATGTTGCGTGCTGCCGTGAGCGCAGGCACGCCGCTCGGCCTGGCTGCCAAACAGGTCATGGATTCAGGCGCACTGGTTTCCGACGAAATCATCATCGGACTGGTCCGAGACCGGCTGCAAGAGCCGGACTGCCGGGGCGGCTATCTGTTTGATGGATTTCCGCGGACGATCCCACAAGCCGAGGCCATGAAGACGGCTGGCGTCGCGCTCGACTTCGTACTCGAAATCAGCGTCGATGACGACGAAATCATTACCCGAATGAGTGGCCGACGGGTGCATCTAGCGTCTGGGCGCACCTATCACGTCGTCTTCAATCCGCCCAAATATCCAGACCATGACGACGATACGGGCGAGCCCCTGATCCAGCGCGAAGACGACCGGGAAGAAACCGTTCGCAAGCGGCTCCACGTCTATCATTCGCAAACGCGTCCCCTCGTGGATTACTACGCGAGTTGGGGTGGTCGGGGCGAGATCGGCGCACCCAAATTGCGCACTATCTCGGGCGTGGGTTCAGTGGACGAAATCCGCCAGCGCGTATCCGAGATCCTCGCAGGGAACTGATGGCGATTCAGCGCGCACTCAATACGGCGACGCTTCGTAACGCGAATTACGAAGCCCGTTTTGAGCGCCTTGAGATTACGTTTGCAAGCGGCGAAATCCGCGTCTTCAAAGGCGTTCCGGAAGAAGTTGCCCGGCGTTTTTTTTCCTCGCCCAATCCGGCCAGCTACTACGAGGACCGGATTGTCGAAGAGTATGCGTACGAACGTCGCCGGGTCGGCGCCAATGAAGACGCTCGCAAAAAGCTGGACGATCTTTTTTCCTGACTGCGCCCCTGCAGCTGACTGCGCCTCCCGCCTAACGTGACGACCATTGTCATTTGGTGTCAGGTGGTTGATTATTTTGGTGATGCAGCCGTTTGCTGGCGCCTCGCCCGGAACCTGGCTTCTGCACTTGCCAAAGACGATTCACTGAGCGCCGAAGTTGTGCTTGCGATCGACCGCCCGGAGGTCCTTCGGCAGCTAGTTCCAGGGCTTTCAGCATCTCTTGATCCACCATCAATTGACGGTGTTCGGGTCGTCGACTGGACGTTTCCGGCAGCAGAGGTCGGGGTCATGATTTCGACCTTCGGCTGTCGGCTGCCTCAATGCGTCCTGGAGTCGATGGGCGAGCAGCAACCGCCCCCGGTCTGGATCAATTTGGAGCACTTGACACCCCAGTCCTGGACCGAGTCATGTCATACCCTCGCATCCCCCAATCGGACCAACGGGCTCGACGAAATCTTCTTCTTTCCGGGATTCGATTCATCGACTGGGGGGTTGCTGCGCGAACCCGATCTGTTGCAAGACCGAGACCAGTTCCGCGCCGACGCGCTTGAACGCGAGACCTTTCTGGCTGGACTCGGAGTTCAAGAGGCAGACCGCAAGCTGCCGGCAGTGCTGGTGTTTGGCTACCCTGATGCGCCGGTCGATGCGCTGATCGAAACGCTTGCAAATGGCCCCCCGATGCTTTTGCTGCTACCGTCAGGCCCAGCACCGACGAACCGCCAGGGGAACCTTCGAGTTCACGCCTTTGGTTGGGTTGCTCAGCGGGATTTTGATCGCTTGCTTTGGTCCTGCACGGCGGCCTTTGTCCGGGGGGAGGACTCCCTGGTGCGGGCTCATTGGGCCGCGATTCCCTTCATCTGGCAGCCCTATCGGCAGGCGGACCAGTCGCACCGGGAGCAACTCGACGCCTGGCTCGCGCGGTGGCGACCATTCTTGCCGGAAGCCGCGACGGCCGCGCAGGCCTCGCTGGCCCGCGCCTGGGACCTTGGAGAAGCCGCGCATCTTGCAGCGGCCTGGGACGGCTGGATCAAACATCTACCCGAATTGAAACAGGGCGCCACCGACTGGTCGCGCCAACTGGCCGCTGGCCCATCGCTCATCCGATCGCTCAGTGCGTTTTTGCGCGATCGGCTAGAATCGCGGTCGACTCTTTACCACCGCCTTCGGCACT
>RFVZ01000127.1 GCA_009922405.1 Betaproteobacteria bacterium | reverse complement strand
TGCTGAGCAGCACGCATGTACCGCCAGCGAGTCTGAATCAGGATCTGCTCTGGCAACGCGTCCTTGACGAGGCAATTGGGTTGGGACCTCTTGAGCCCTTGCTGGCCGACCCGACGATCACTGAAATCATGGTCAACGCTGCCGATGCGATCTGGGTCGAGCGTGGGGGGCGGCTTGAACAACATGCTGCACGCTTCACCGATGACGACGCAATCCGCGCAGTGATTGACCGCATCGTCGCGCCCTTAGGGCGACGGATCGACGAGGCTTCACCGATGGTAGACGCCCGGTTGGCGGACGGGTCTCGGGTCAATGCCATCATTCCGCCGCTGGCGGTGCGAGGCCCGGCATTGACGATCCGACGCTTTTCGACGCGCGTACTCGGAACCGATGATTTGCTTCGATTGGGTAGCGCTTCCGAAGCGATGCTGGAGTTCTTGCGTGTCTGCGTGGTGTCGCGTCGCAATCTCATTGTGAGTGGTGGCACAGGTTCAGGAAAAACAACGCTTCTAAATGTTTTATCGAATCTGATCCCGCCGGGCGAGCGACTGATCACGATCGAGGATGCGGCCGAGTTGCGACTGGCCTATCCGCACCTGGTGACGCTGGAAGCTCGGCCTGCGAATCTTGAGGGCCGGGGAGCAATCACGATCCGTGACCTTGTCCGCAACGCATTGCGTATGCGCCCCGACCGAATCATCGTCGGTGAGTGTCGTGGCGGCGAAGCACTCGACATGCTCCAGGCGATGAACACGGGTCATGAGGGCTCTCTCACAACGGTTCATGCCAATACCGCTCGGGACGCGCTTTCGCGCCTTGAAATGATGGTGCTGATGGCAGGCATTGATTTGCCGATCGCGGTCGTGCGCGAGCAGATCGCCTCGGCCATCGATCTGGTCGTCCACCAGGCCCGAGGGGCCGATGGCGTACGCCGGATTCAAAGCATTCTGGAAGTTACGGGCAATGAAGCGGGGCGCTTGCAGACTCAGGAGATCTTTCGTTACGTCCAACGCAGCCCGGCGGGCAGCGACCCCCGAGATCCAGTGGGTGGACACTTTGAGGCCTGCGATGCCGTCCCTCAGTTTTATGACGCCCTTGCCCAAGCGGGTTGGGATCTCAAGTACGAAGGCTTCGCACGGGCGGGGACGCAATGCCGCTAGCCTGGCTTCCATCCCTGGCCGCGTTTGTTGCCGTAGCGTGTGCGCTGCCCCTCATTGCGCGGTTGGCTCAGTGGGGTGGCCAGTCATGGCGCACGCGATTCGAGCGCAATGTTGGCGATCGCCTGAGCGAATCCTTCGTATTTACCGATCCGCGGCGATTGTTCGTGCTGCAGTGTGCGGTGATGGTGGTTGTCGCGCTTGGGGTCTCGTGGTGGCTCGATCTGATCTGGCTCGGGCTTGTTTTCTCGCTTTTAATTGGATTCGTACCCGGGATGCTACTCAAGCGCATGCGGCAGAAACGCCGTGAGCGATTTCAGGCTCAATTTCCGGATGCCTTGATGCTTATTGGCTCGAGCCTTCGGGCCGGCGCCAGCCTGGGCTTGGCTCTGTCCGAGGCGGCGACTCAGTTTGGCGCGCCGCTTGGCGAAGAGCTGGGGCTTGTCCTGCGCGAACTGAAGCTCGGCCTGCGGCTGGATGCGGCTTTGGCGCGTCTTGAGCGACGCATTCCGCTCGAAGATGTTCGGATGTTTTGCAGTGCCATCAAGATCGCACAGGACACCGGCGGCAATTTGGCCGAGACCTTACAGACCGTCGCCGAGAGTGCACGGACGCGGGCCGCCCTCGAAGGCAAGTTAGATGCGTTGACCGCGCAAGGGCGTATGCAGGCCTGGATCATGACAGCCCTGCCACTCGCCGTGCTGCTGGGCATTCAGGCGGTCGATCCCGAAGGGGCTGCATTGTTACTGGGGACCATGTCTGGTTGGCTCGTGTTGATCACCGTGATGGTTCTGCAGTTGGCGGGTTTGCTCATGATTCGACGCATTCTCGCGATCGATCTTTAGAACGGATCACCTCTCATGACCTTGCCAAATTCGTGGTCGATTCAAACCTTAATTCTTGTCAGCGCGGCGTTGGCTGTCGCGAGTGCGTTGATGTCCCTGGGCTTGTGGTGGGTCGGTCTCCCTAAATCTCTTCTTCGCACCAAAAAGATTCCTTGGTTCTGGCGCCATCACCTGACGTTAATAGGTTTGCTAGGGGAGCCACTGGAGGCACGACTTTGGCCCGCGGCCGACGCCGCGCTCGAGCGGCTTGCCAAACGATCGGGATGGTCGGTCGAGTTGCCGGTCGTATCCATTGTCGGAGCGATGGCTCTCGCCGCGGGATACGGGGCTTTGATTGGGATTTTTTTGATTTCCGCGCTGAATTTTGGCGGAGTTTCAATGATCTCGAGTACCACCAGCCTGGGCGCTTGTCTGCCACTGATTTGGCTTCGCGACCACGCGGAACGCCGGGAGCGCGAGGTGTTCAGAGCGCTTCCCTTCCTGCTCGATGTCTTAACGCTCGCGCTAGAGGCTGGATCCAATCTCGGGGCTGCGCTCGCAATCGCGGTGGATCGGCTCCATCCGGGGGCGTTGCGCGATGAGATGGGTCATGTCCTCCAGGATTTGAGAGCTGGCAGACCGCGCACCGAAGCGTTCGCGGCCTTGGCCGACCGAATTCGCCTCCCCGCGATCGCGAATCTGGTGGCCGCGCTGCAGATCGCTGAGCGCCAGGGCGCCAGTCTGGGTTCGGTGTTGCGGGCCCAAGCCCAAGCTTCGCGCGCTGCGCGATGGTTACGCGCTGAACGTCAAGCGATGCAAGCGCCCGTGCGAATGATGTTGCCACTCACGGTCTGCATATTCCCAGGCACGTTTGCCGTTCTATTGTTTCCAGTCGCGATGCGACTCATGAAGGAGGGCTTTGGACGATGAGCACGGTCCGCGCCTTGATTGCGTCGTCTTTTGCTCAGCGGGCATTGGGGCTCCTGACGCGATCGCGGTTGCACGCCCGCGCGGGGGTCTGGTTTGACCGTTGCTCAACGGTCCATTCGATGGGCATGCGGATGCCAATCGATCTAATTTTTCTCGATGCTGGGTTCCGGATCGTCGAGCTTCGAACCGATTGGGGGGCGACTCGAATAGCCCGTTGCCCAAAGGCCGCTTCGGTGCTTGAGGTGGCCAGTGGTGCCCTAGCGCAGTTGCAGTGGCGGGTCGACGATCAACTGTGCTTCGGTGAACCGAAATCGATATCCGGACAAAGTGCGACCTGGTGTTCGATGACGTTAACGTCCAATGAAGCTTCGGTTCGATGATTTCAACGGAGAACGGGATGCAAAGAAGCACTCATGTGGGTCGATCCGTGATCAAAATCTTATGGCTAGGTTGTGTCCTGACAGGCTTGGTGAATTTTCGGGTGGAAGCTTACGCGCAGGCCCCGTTGTTGTGCTCCTGGGGCGAGCGGACCAGTCAAGCAAGCGTTACTCCGCCCGATGGGAAGATCATTCAGCGACTCTTGCTGCAGTCAGAAGTCGCTTATCGAGAGAATCGGGATACCGACGCCGTCGACCTTTTGTATCAGATCCTCGCGCAGGATCCGATGCTCGAGCGGGCTTGGTTCCGGCTGGGCAATCTCATGCAGCGAACCGGGCGTTTGGATGCGGCACTTGCGGCCTATGCTCGAGCCGCTTATGTCGACCCCACCGATGAGGAGCCGCATCGCGCCGACCGGGCAACCCGGGCTAAGGCGGCATTGAACGTTGCGATGTTGTCGATGCAGCGAGCCCGGGATGCGCTCGCGCGAATCGATCCGGCGGGGCTCGACGATACGACCCGGCCCATTCATGCCGGTCTGATGGAGCGGGTCGGTGATCTCGCGACAGTCGAAAACACGGTTCGTTCAAAGTCGACGCCGCGGCGGCGCGAAGTGACGAATCCGACGCCAACGGTTCGCTACGTTCGTTGATGATGGTCGAATGGTTAATTGCGGTGCCCGTAATGCTCACCCTTGGGCTCGGTTTTTTTCAAGCGTCCGAACTGTTGGTTGCCCGCTTGGCGCTCCGCCACGCTCTGTTCGAAGCCGCGCGCGCCGGTAGTGTCTCGAACGCGAACGCTCAGGCCATCGTGCAGGGCCTTGCCGACGGCCTAAGTCCTTGGCTTTTTGGTTCTCAAGGTACCGCTGAAATCGTTGCCGCCCGTCTCAAAAGCCGAACACAAGTGCTTCTGGGTCGTTCCAGTGGCTGGATAGAGCTGCGTCAACATTCTCCAACAACGGCCTCGTTTAGTGACTGGGGCGAACCTGCACGGGACGATTCAGGGCCCTTCAATCAGGGCCGTCAGATTGCGTTTGATGCCTTGCCTACGGAGTACCGTTTGCGTCAACCGGTGTCTGGGGCCTCGAGTGCGGCCGGACTTCAGGGCGGAGCGCCCGTTGGGCGCGCATCGGGGCAGTCCCTCGCTGATGCAAATCTGTTGGTGCTTGAGTTGACTTACGGGGTTCCTGTACGGGTTCCCTTCGCGGGTTCAATCTTGTTGAGCACCTTGCGTACGATGGACGGCTGTGGGTCGGGTCTCAGTATTGCGGCCTCGGGCGGGGGATGTCGGTACTACAACGCCATTGGCCCGGGCGGTCAGCCCGCTCCCCGAATTCCCGTTCGGGTGCATGTGGCGATCCGGATGCAGTCGCCAGCCCGTATGCAGGGATCGCTACTCGAAAGTCGGTGAGTCTCGATGCCGTCGCGAATGCCGTCGCCAATGCCATCGCTAATGCCATCGCTAATGCCATCGCGAATCAGACGGGTCAAAATCGATCACAATCTCTGCATGGTCGATCCTTTTGAATGGTTGTACGAGCGTTTGGGGGCAGACCCTGTCGCGCCCAACGGTGAATCCGTTTTGGCACATGCTCGGGGTACGGCCGAGGTCTTGCGCGGCCTCGCTGCGGACGAAACCACGCTGACCGCGGCCGCTCTGTTTGGTGGGGTACCACCGATCAAGCTTGATCAAATTTCGGCGCAATTCGGCACCGAAGTGGCGACCCTGGTCGAAGGCGTGGGTCGCCTGATCCGCCTGCGATCGATTGGTGCGCTTGCGATCGGGGGTGGGGCGATTGGTGGGGGCACGGGTGCGGATACTGGCAAGTCGACCAAGTCGATCAAATCGACCAATGCTGCGGATTCGGCGATTGCGTCCAACTCGGCCACCGCCGCCTCTCAGCTCGAAACGCTGCGGCGGATGTTGCTGGCGATGTCGACCGATATCCGGGTGGTGCTGTTGCGCCTGGCATCACGCCTTCAGACCTTGCGGTATCACGCGGCAACCAAGCGGGATCCCGAGCCCGGCCTGGCGAAGGATTCGCTCGAGGTATTGGCGCCGTTGGCGAATCGCCTGGGGCTTTGGCAGCTGAAATGGGAGCTGGAGGATCTTGCCTTTCGCTTCCTCGATCCAGAACAATACCGTCTTGTTGCACGGCTTCTCGAGGAACGTCGGGTCGAGCGTGAGCAACGGGTCGCGCAGGCAATTGATCGACTGAATCAGGCCCTCGAGGCGGCGGGCATCGTGGCGCAGGTGTCTGGTCGGGCGAAGCACATTTACAGCATCGCCTCAAAAATGCGCGCCAAGAATCTGCAGTTCGATGAGGTGCAGGATCTCAGGGCATTCCGGGTCATCGTGGCCAATGTGCGCGAGTGCTACACGGTGCTGAGCATTGTTAATTCGTTGTGGCAACCGGTGCCGGGCGAGTACGACGATTACATCGCCCGACCCAAGCCGAACGGTTATCGATCGTTACACACGGTCGTGAGTGGCGAAGACGGCCGTGCGTTCGAGATCCAGATCCGTACGCAGGAAATGCACGAATACGCCGAATACGGTGCGGCGGCTCACTGGTTGTACAAAGAGCGCAGCGTGGTTTCGGCCGGTGCGGCGTCTAATGCTCAAAATCCCGAGGATTCACAGCGCATTGCCTGGGTGCGTCAGTTGTTGGCGTGGCAGCGTGATGTGGGGGAGCAGTTGGGTTCAGGCGTTGCGGCGAGTATGGTTCCGGATCAGCACTTGTATGTGCTGACGCCGCAGGCCCGGGTGCTCGAGTTGCCTATGGGCTCAACGCCACTTGATTTTGCGTATCAGATTCATACTGAACTGGGTCATAAGTGCCGGGGCGCGCGGGTCGACGGCGTCCTCGTGCCCCTCGAGACGATGTTGCGGAATGGTCAGACCGTTGAAATTCTGACCGTCCGTAATCCGACCGCCGGGCCATCACGAGATTGGCTGAACCCGGAGCGCCGCTATCTGGCGAGTCCACGCGCCCGGGCCAAAGTTCGGCAGTGGTTTAACGGGCTCGATATCGAGCGAGATATCGCGAGCGGGCGGGCGGTCGTCGAGCGAGCTCTGGCGCGAGAGGGGCGCACGGTTCTCCCGTTTGAAACCCTTGCAAATCGCCTCGGGTTGCCAGATTCGCGGGCGCTGTTTATCGCCGCGGCGCGCGAGGAAATCGGCTCGCGTGCACTCGAAGAAGCAATTAGGGCTAACCACGATTCGCCCGTTCATCATAGTCATCATGGGCCGCACGGTACGCATGGCCAGTATGGTTATGACGGTCATAAGGGTGCGGGCGATGGTTCCCGGGATGGCTCGAAGGAAAGCGCCCGCGAGATCGCGCGGCTGGCGGCCGAAGAGGCGGTGCGCGAGGTCAAGCGGGCCGATGCGGATGCGCTCGCCCGGATGGTGCGTGCCCGACCAGGCCAGAATGCGCCGGCCGCGGGCGGTAACGCTTCGGGCGTCTTGGTGGTGGGCGTGGATGTGCTCTCGCAACTCGCCCGATGCTGCCGGCCCGTGCCGCCCGATCCCATTCTGGGTTTCGTCACACGTGGGCGTGGCATCACGGTGCATCGGGCGGATTGCCAGAGCTTCGCACTGTTGGTCAAACGGGTCCCGGAGCGCGTGCTTGAAGCGGCCTGGGATTCGCGCCACCTTGAGACGCAGCGGCGCTTTCCCCTTGATTTGCTACTGCGCGCGAATGACCGGCCAGGCCTGCTGCGAGATGTATCGGACGTATTGGCCCGTGACCGGATCAATGTGACGGCACTTCAGACCCAGACCCGTGGCGAGACCGCTTCGATGCGATTCACGGTCGAGGTCAGTGGTCGAGAGCAGGCGCAGTCGGCGATGAACGCCTTGCGTGGCGTCTCTGGCGTGCTGGAAGTCGGCCGCAGGACCTGAAAAGCTCGGCCTACTCGAATTAAACCCCCGCTATCCCCCGGGCAGGCCGCTGCGCCGATTTTGGCCGGAAGGCCCGACAAATCGAGGGGTCGGTCTCCACATAGGGCGCCCCGATCAAATCGAGGCAGTAGGGGATCGCGCTGAAAAGCCCTTCGACGCTCAATT
>RFVZ01000126.1 GCA_009922405.1 Betaproteobacteria bacterium | reverse complement strand
TACCACCTTGCTCAGGCCAGTATTCCAACGGATCATGTGTTTAAAACCTGTATCCAGGAAACGTTCAACCTCAACAAGCTCGAGTTCACGATTCTGGTTCTGCTTCAAGCAAATCAGGAATTAACACCTAAACGCTTGAGCACGGTGCTCAACATCGCTGCACCTAACTTGACCTTGATTCTGGACCGCCTGGAAAAATGCGATTTTCTGACTCGAATTCAAAGTGTGCGCGACCGACGAATGCAACTCGTCCGCTTGAGTGAAACTGGTCAGGCGATGGCGGCGCAGCTGACATCAGTGAGCCGTTCGATGGAAGAAAATATCTGGAAGCATTTAACCCCAGCAGAAAAGCAGATCCTGCTTGAATTACTTCGCAAGGTTGCTCAACATCGAAAGACCTAGGTATCGAAAGACCTAGGTATCGAAAGTCGTAGGTGAGGGGCCACCGCCCCTCACGGCACTCGAGATCGTTCTATTTACAGCTCTATTTACAGCTGAAGCTCGACGCCTGGTTCAGATCTCCCGATCCGTTATAGGTCGGGACGGTTGGGTAAGGGCACAACGGCCGGGAGCGATCTGCAGCCCAAGTTGCTGGTACTTCCGAGTTGACCAAAGCAGCGATTGAATTGGTCCCGGTACCTCGGGCTTTAGCCACGACAGAGTTCGGTGCTGTTCCCTTTTCCACCCAGTTAACCAGTGGGTCAATCAGGTCGAACTGGTCAGCCGCGGGCCCTCCTGAACAATGTGACATGCCGGGTACGGGATACAACCTGACAAATCGATCGGTATTGCCGCCAAAAATATTTTTGACGCTTTCCCACCAAGACACGGTGTCATTGAATGAAAAAACCGGATCTGAAGTGCCGTGGTAGACCATTAGCTTGGCGCCGCGATTAAGCATTTTGCCCAAATTGCTCGGATCCTGAGGGGTCATGAAAGACATGGCTGATTCGGTATAAACCCCTGAGGTCGCAAAAATTTTGGGTGCATCCACATCAAAGTTAAAACTCAGGGCGTAGGGCAGCCCCAGGAAATTGACCGTATCTGTTTTTGGCGGTGTTGTGAATATGAACGCCGTTGCACCAGGGTCGCGGCCTACACCAGTGGAATTGGCGAATTTCCAGCTGGCCCAAGCTGAGGATGAAATACCAGTGTCATAGGGAAAGCTGTTGTAAAGCGCGCTACCGGCTGTGTTTTTTGCGCCGCTGTGAACGTTCGCTAAGACGGTTTTTTGAGTGCTTGTCAGGCAAGTTCCATCCCGAGTTCCCGTGCAGGTCGGGATGTCAGTAGCCACGTTGAATGCCTTCTGACAGGCCGCCACATCGCCAACCCAATTGTCTGTCGCGTTGTCGAGCGAATCGCATTTGGCAAGAATCTTGGAGGCGATCATGGTCCGCTCCGCCGCAGTAAAGGCAGTGGAAACGTCCGGCAACGGAGTCGGCAATGTCACCACGGTCCCTGACGCTGTGGTGTCCGTCGTCTTAGTGGCAGTTGCCACGGTCGCATACTGCTGAACTCCCCAAAGTTGAGCGACGGCAGCTTTGGGCAAGTTGTAGCCGGGCGCACCACCTAAGATGCCGTCATAAAGATCGCCATACCGGCTCGCAGCGACCAGGGCATGACGCCCCCCGTTCGAGCATCCGCCAAGATAGGAACGGTCCGGTGCTTTGCCATAAACCGACTTGATCAAATCTTTGGCCATCGGCGTCAATTGGCCCACCGCGTTGTAGCCATAATCGATGCGGGCTTGCGGATCGAGCCCAAAGAATGGCGTCGTTTGTGACTGATGCCCCGCATCAGAACTCAGCACGGCAAAACCTTTTGCGAGGGCCGAGGTGACAGGTCCCCCGCCCAACGCACCAGCCGCCGTTGAGACCGCGCCATCTGTGCCCCCATTGGCCTGATAGAAGAAGCGACCATTCCAACTTTTTGGCAAACGTACCTGGAATCCAATGTAGTAAGTCTGCCCATCAACCGGGCTGACTCGCTCGTTCATTTTGCCCGTTACCAGGCAATGCTCAGGGGTGACGATGTTCGATAACAGTCCAGCGCCCACCGTGCTGGAAGCCGTGATGACTGTCCCTTTAAGCCCCGAGAGAGACGAAGCCAGAGTCGCGCAATCGCCTGAGAAATTGGCGGGAATGGCTTCGGAAAGTTGCGGTAAATCATCTGAACCACAACCGGCCAACATCATCAAGCTCACAGAAAGGGCGGTGGCTAGCCTCGCCTTTGCGGGTTGAAATCGATCGGGCATACGTCGCTCCTATAGGAATAGAGTTCGATAGTAATTACCAGAAATAATATTTACATTAAGTAATTACCCTTGCCACCTCGGGCGCTCCCTGAAGCGGATCAGGAGGTCTCAGTGAGAAAGCTGGCTGTCTCGTCGAACATAAGCTTTTGGACCTCAGTGACACAGATGACCGGTGCCGTACTCACAAACCCTGGACCGATTGGTCTGACCGTTGCGCTATGCGGTTTGCAGCGGTTTGATATTCGCAAGCACCTCAGACAACGTGTCTCTCGCCAGTGCTGAATCGTGATCGAGGTGCAGTCCTGTCCAGAAGCCGTCATTAAGGCCGAAGTAGCGCGATAGCCGCAGGCCGGTATCGACCGTAATGGCACGTTTGCCGGCAACGATTTCGCTGATCCGCATCTGGGGCACGCCGATATCTTTGGCCAGGCGGTAGGCTGAAATGCCCCTGGGCTTGAGAAATTCTTCGAGAAGAATTTCACCGGGTTTAGGGTAGGGGACTTGGCGCATGGACGGTTCTCCTCAGTGATAGTCGACGATCTCGACCTCTAGCACTCTGCCGGACATTCGCGTATCGCCAAAAAACTCAATGCCCGAGCAGCGCCTGACGGGCCATCACTGCAGCAATCATCCACATCGTGACACCGATCAGCCCATCAAGGATTTGCCACGATTTTGGCTGTGCAAACCAGGGCGCCAACCAGCGGGCGCCAAACCCTAACAGGCCAAACCAGACAATGCTGGCGATACAAGCGCCGGCCGCGAACCAAGCTTGCAAGTTGACGGGTTGCTGAGCCCCAATCCCGCCCACGAGTAGAACGGTGTCCAAGTAAACGTGCGGATTCAGAAGGGTGAATGCCGCCGCCTGAGCCACCGCGGCGCCGAGTTTAAGGCCATCGCCGCCCGGGTCGGCCTGAAGGTTGTCGGCATGTCGCATCCGAAGGAGCGCCTTCCATCCGTACCACGCCAGAAAGAGCGCGCCGGCGAGGGCCAGGACGCGAGATAACAACGGCCGATCCCCGATTGCCTGGGCCATGCCGTAAATCCCGGCCAGGATTAAAACCGAATCGGCTGCGCCACAAAACAGCACTACGCTGGTGACGTGTTCCCGCCGTAGGCCTTGTCGCAAGACAAACGCATTCTGTGCGCCGATCGGCACAATCAGACCAAAGCACAGAACGAAGCCTTGCAAGAAAATTGGCCACATCGGTGCTGCTTGGACAAATGTGGGTCAACTTACTGGGCTGGCGCACCCGGTTGCTTCAAGGGATGAGAGTTTGAGAATGCCTCGAGTCTCTCGCAGTTCTGGGCAATCCGGTTTGCGGTTGGATAGGCCGAGGCGTCGCAGCGGAAGAACCCCATCGCCAGCAGGTGCGACGTCAGTGTGATGTCAGCCATCGTCGGTTGATCGCCATGGCAGAACTGACCCGTCTCGGGGGAATGCGCCAGGAGCTTCTCGATGGCGTCCAGGCCCGAATGAAGCGCTCGGTCGACCCAACGTTGCACAGCGGCGTCATCAAGGCCCGCGTCCTTTTGTAGATGCGCCCGAACTCTCGGTACCAGTAACGGATGAGAATCAGCCGCATGGATCAGGGCCAAACCCCTTACACGAGCCCGTCCGGCTGGGTCGGGTGGCAATAGTGCGGGGGTAGGTCGGATCTCCTCGAGATATTCCAGGATGGCCAGGGATTGCACCAGCACCTGTCCGTCAGAGGTACGCAACGCAGGGATGACGCCTTGCGGATTGACTGCCGTGAATGCCGCGCCCTGATGTTCGCCCCCGAGCATGTCGATCGTGACGACTTCATGCGGTATCTGCTTCATTGCGAGTGCTACCCGAACGCGATATGCCGCTAGTGAGCGCCAGTTGCTATAGAAAATCATCGTGTTCCCCTGAATTTGCTTGGTGAGATACTTCGGGTGCGGTCTCACCAAGGAGAGATGATGAACCAACCCACGAAATTTCAGTCCAATGAAACTGGCGTTGCGAACGCGCCGGCGTCTTTGCCACGTCGCCAGATTTTGGCCGGGAGCGTCAGTGCCCTCGCTGCAGCGGGTTTGGCGGGAATCGGGACGACTGCCGCGGCCCAGACGAACCCTGTGGTTCCCAAACCCCTGCCTGCTTATGTGGGTTGGAAAGATCCTAATAGTCTGATCGTTCATAGTGCAACGACGATCGAAACAAAGCGTCAGGCATTTGGTTCGGGTCTCATCACCCCCGCTGAGCAACTCTACATTCGCAATAATTTGCCGGCCCCTGACGCTGCGATCCTTGCAGACCGGGACGCCTGGGAAGTTGCGGTTGAGGGGGTGAATCAGCCGCGCACGCTGACGCTGCGTGAACTAAAGTCGATTGGGCTCGAGACCGTCGCGATGGTTCTCCAGTGCTCGGGCAATGGCCGGGGTTACTTTCCAAGTAAGCCCAGTGGTACGCCCTGGCAGGTTGGGGCCGCCGGATGCGTTGTCTGGACCGGCGTTCCAGTGCGTTTGGTTGCCGATGCGCTGGGCGGCGTGAGCGCTGGCATGTCGTTTATGACGGGTACCGGTGGCGAAAGGCTACCCGACGGAATCGATCCAAAAAGTATCATTGTCGAACGCTCGGTGCCGGCTCAGGCCATGACCGATGCGATGCTTGCGTGGGAAATGAATGGCATGCCGATCTCACTGGCGCACGGCGGACCCTTGCGCCTGATCGTTCCGGGCTATACCGGCGTCAACAACATCAAGTACATCAAACGTCTCGCGTTTACCGCCCAGGAGTCTGAGGCCCGCATCATGTCGCACGGGTACCGGATCTCGCCCCCGGGGGGCAAGGGCGATCCTACCCAGCCATCGGTGCAGGAAATGGCTGTGAAGTCCTGGATCAACGGGCCAGGGACGGATGGCCTTCCGGTCAGGGCCGGGCTGGTCCAGATTCATGGCGTTGCGTTCGGTGGCTTACACAGGGTGGCAACGGTCGAGGTGTCGATCGACGGCGGACGGAGTTGGAATGAGGCCCGATTCAGTGGCCCTGACCTCGGGCGGTACGCCTGGCGCCAGTTTGTGTTGGCCGCTCGCCTGCCCGCCGGCAATTTCAACCTGGCGAGCCGGGCAACGGACGTGGCTGGGAACGTTCAACCCCAGGGTCGACTTGAAAATGCCGGTGGATATAACAACACTAGCTGGGCCGACCATGCGGTTCTCCTAACGGTCTCTGCATGATCGGGCCAGGGATGGGTCGATGGATCGGTGGCATCGGACTGGGCGCTGGTTTTTTTCTGCTCATTTACTCAAGTCGCAAAGCCGCCCTGCGCCGTGTGTCATACCCTGGCACACGCCGAAGCTGGTGGCGCTGTGGGCCCGGTACTGGATGAACTCAAACCGGATGCAGCGCGGGTGGCCAAAGCCATGCGGAACGGCATCGGTGCGATGCCGTCCTACAGTGCAGTTCTTAGTGCCGAGCAGATCGACACGGTTGCCTTTTACGTGTCCACCGTCAGCGGCCGCTAGCGTCGATGTCTATTCCGTCTATGCCTTATTTATAGGCCGTCAAGAACGAACTGACGTTCGGCACCCCGAGTCCGGTGACCGTGTCATAGCCAGTAGTGGCCACACAGTAGATTTTGCAAGCATTACTGCCGCCAACCGTCAAGTTTGTACCGACCGTTACGTCAGCAAATCCGGCAGCGACTTTGGCAGGGCTATAGAGCAGGCTGTTAAATCCAAACCCATCCGTGGCGGTCTTGATTCGGGTCTTAAATGCATCCACGCCGGTTTGGCTCGCTAGCTGGGCGACGATGCCCGCCCAAAGGGGGGCACTTTCGCTGGTTCCACCGACGAATTGAAACTTGCTGGCCGAGATCACCAAAACCGGCGAGTTGGCTGGATCTGCATTCAGAGATACGTCCGGCATCGCTCGCAAAGGCCCCGCAATGGTCCCGGGCGTCGGCGAATTTGCCGAGGTACTCGCCGCAAGATTTCCCTGTTGGGCTGTTGTTGCGGTTTTCAGATAGTTGCTCTGATAGCTGGGCATTTTCTGATAAATCGCCGGGCCGCCGCCGCCGCCAGACCAGCCGATTTCACCTGTGGTTTTGATTCCCGTGCCACCAACCGCAGTCACGTAGATCGAAGCTGCGGGATACTCCTTGTTTGAACCCCAGTCTCCGGCATCCCCAGTGGAGGCAAGAAAGACCACGCCGTTGTTGGCAATACCGTTTTTAAACGTCGTGTCGAAGGCGGTCTCGGTCTTGAATTCTTGCCCGCCATAGCTCATCGATACGGCCACCACGTTGGGCTGTGCGGCGGCCAGTTTGACAGCAGCGTCCATGTCATTGAACGCGGAGCTCTTGGCCATAATCAAAATGATGTTGGCTTTGGGTGCGAAGGCATGGGCGTACTGAACGTCAAGAGCGATTTCGCCACCCCAACCGGCGTCGTATCCAGCGCAAGTGGGCGCGGTTGTTTTCTTCGTGGGCCCACAGCTCAGATCGATGATGGTCAGGTATGGGGTGGTGCTGCCGGTACAGGCGGTGCTAACACCAGCAGTGGTGCTAGCGCAGGTGGTCAACGAGGGCAATCCAAAGCGCGCGTTGAAGAGGGCCAAATCGGCCGCAATCGTGCTCGATCCGGGTGCGTCGACAATCGCGATGGTCGCGCCAGCTCCACTGTTAATCGGAACCCCGGTGCCATTGGCGCCGGCGGTAAAGGGAATGCCATAATGCTTATAGAGGTCAACGGGAGAGAAACTGCCACTGACTCCGGACGCCTTTGCCCCGGCTACCACGGCATTTGGGTCAAAAGTCGGTATGACTGCGGGGTCGCCCGCCATCTCTTTCCATCCGCGTGCGTGAGGCGTTACATCGGGGTTTTCGACGATATCTGTCGAGTCACCCCCGCCACAGGCGGTCAGAATTCCAACACCGACCCCAACGGCTAGGATCAATCGCGTTACGCCTACATGCATGCTGTTTTCCCCTTGAAAGTAGCAAGATAACAGAATGAGCTAGTGTCATTAACGGGTGTGATCGCGAAATGAATTATTCCGTTAAGGAGATTTTTTATACGTTGCAAGGTGAGGGTCTACGCGCCGGACGCCCAGCCGTTTTTTGCCGATTCTCAGGTTGTAATTTGTGGTCAGGTCGTGAAGTTGACCGTGATTCGGCAATCTGCAGATTTTGCGATACTGATTTTGTCGGCATGGATGGCACC
>RFVZ01000125.1 GCA_009922405.1 Betaproteobacteria bacterium | reverse complement strand
CTGCGAGCCAATGAATCGGTCGTTATAAAGCCCGAAATCGCCGGGCGGATCGCCAAGCTCGGCTTTAGCGATGGTGAACGGATTCGTGCGGGGCGGGTTATGGTTCAGCTCGACACCTCTGTGCCCGCAGCCGAATTGGAACAAGTGCGCGCCGAGCGCGCACTGGCACTTGCCAAGTACGAACGAGCGGTTGAACTGGCCGAAAAGAATTTTGTTTCTGCACAAGCACGGGATGAAGCCGGCGCAAATTTGCAAGTCGTTGATGCACGTCTCGCGCTCGCCCGCGCCCGACTTGAGAAGAGCAGCATCCTCGCGCCATTTGGGGGCATTGTTGGACTGCGCAATGTAGCCCCTGGGGACTTCGTCAAGGACGGCGCCGAGTTGGTGACGCTCGAGGATACGAGCTCGATGAAAGTTGACCTGAGGTTGCCAGAACGGGTGATCGGCCGCTTGCGCCGTGGCCAGTTGCTGGAGATTTCGGTCGAGGCGCTTCCGGGGCGCACGTTCAAGGCGTCGATCGACGCGCTAGATGCCACGGTCGATGCCAATGGACGGTCGATTTTGGTGCGTGGCCGCATTCCAAACACCGACGAGATCCTGCGTGCCGGCATGTTCGCCAGAGCACAGGTGGTGCTGAGCGAGCGCAATGACGCAGTGCTAGCGCCCGAAGAGTCGATCGTCCCGCAGGGCCCTGACCTTTTTGTCTGGCGGGTGACCGAGGGTAAGGCATCGAAGATCAAAGTTAAGGCGGGTGTTCGTCGCGACGCTCAGGTTGAAATTTTGGAGGGGCTGGCAGGCGGCGAAAGCATCGTGATTGCTGGCCAACTCAAACTGAACCGCGACGGACAGGAAGTGAAGATCATTGATCCGTCGAAGCGTCCAGGGGGCGGCCAGGGTGGTCCCGGTGGTCCCGGTGGTCCCCCCGCGGCCCCTGTGGCCCCAACGTCCAAATAAGGGGCCCACGATGCTGATCTCAGACCTCTGTATTCGTCGCCCCGTCTTCGCGACGGTCCTCTCGCTGTTGATTATTCTGGTTGGTGTCGTCGCTTACGACCGGCTCCCGGTGCGGGAGTACCCGCGAATCGACGAACCCGTCGTGACGGTCGAGACCAAGTACCCGGGGGCATCCAGCGAGATCATTGAGAGCCAGGTCACGAAGCCCCTCGAGGATTCCGTCGCAGGAATCGAGGGTGTCGATGTGTTGACTTCGATCTCTCGCCCTGAGCAAAGTCAGATCACGGTGCGTTTCCGGATTGAGCGCGATCCGGATTCGGCCTCTGCGGATGTGCGCGACCGGGTCGCCCGGGTGCGTGCCAAGTTGCCGACCACGATCGAGGAACCCGTCATTGCCAAGGTCGAGGCGGATGCGAACCCGATCATCTGGCTCGCATTCAGCTCGGTCTCGATGTCGGCTCTTGACGTCACCGATATTGCTAATCGGGTGGTTAAACCGCGCTTGCAGACCTTGCCAGGTGCGGCCGACGTTCGGGTGTTTGGCGAACGCAAGTACTCAATGCGGGTCTGGTTAGATCGCGATCGGTTGGCCTCCTATCGACTGACGCCGGTGGATGTCGAAGATGCATTGCGCCGCGGTAACGTAGAAATCCCCTCGGG
This sequence comes from Betaproteobacteria bacterium, assembly GCA_009922405.1. Lineage (GTDB taxonomy): Bacteria > Pseudomonadota > Gammaproteobacteria > Burkholderiales > Burkholderiaceae_E > RFPW01. Next base: position 5,856 of record RFVZ01000125.1, on the reverse strand, counting down.
CCGGATCGAGAGCAGCAATCGGGAATTCTCGGTCGTGTCTCAAACAGATCTCATGCGGGTGAACGAATTCGAAGACATCGCGATTCGTAACTCGGCCGGTTACACGGTGCGCATCAAGGATGTCGCGCGCGTCGAAGTGGCGCCTGCCAATGAGCGTACGATCGTGCGTTTTAATGGTAAGAACGCGGTTTCGCTGGGCGTGATCAAGCAGGCCACCGCGAACCCGCTGACGCTCGCCAAGGCGGTGCGCGAGGTCTTGCCCAAGCTGAAAGCGGAATTGCCAGCGGGTGTTTCGGTCGATATCGCGAATGACACGACCGTGTTCATTGAACGGTCAATCGAATCGGTCTGGCGCACGATCGGTGAATCGATCGTATTGGTCGCGTTACTGATTCTTTTTTTCCTGCGTTCGGTCCGGGCCAGCATCATCCCGTTGGTGACGATTCCGGTGTGTCTGATCGGTAGTTGCGCGATCATGCTGGTTGCTGGGTTCTCGATCAATACGCTCACTTTGCTCGCCTTGGTCATGGCGATCGGTTTGGTCGTCGACGACGCAATTGTGGTGCTGGAGAATATTTATCGCCACATCGAGGGGGGCATGGCACCGATGGACGCCGCCTTTCGTGGTGCTCGCGAGGTGGGTTTTGCGGTGATTGCGATGACGCTCACGCTCGCCGCGGTCTATGCGCCGGTGGCCTTTACAACTGGACGTACCGGTCGCCTGTTTGTGGAATTCGCGCTGACCCTGGCTGGGGCTGTTCTGGTGTCTGGTTTTGTAGCGCTGACACTGTCGCCCATGATGTGTTCCATCCTGCTCAAGCACACCAAGCCCGCAGCCAGCTGGAACCCTTCGAGTTGGATTGAGCGCGGCTTGGTTGGGTTGGAGAGCGGCTACGGCAAGGCGGTCGGCGGGGCGATCCGCGTTCGCTGGCTGATTGTTTTGCTGGCTCTTGCGGTCGCAGGCACTAGCGTCTGGTTATTGCGAACCACCAAGCGCGAGCTTTCCCCGATCGAAGATCGCGGCACCGTGTTAAGTATTTTTAACGGTCCCGATGGGGCCTCAATCGACTACACCGCCCGCTACGCCGAACGAATTGAGGCGATTGCCAAGGGTATTCCGGAGGTCGACCGGCGCTTTGTGGTCACCGGAAACCCCACCGTCACCCAAGGCATCGCCTTCATGCGACTCACGGACTGGAGCGATCGCAAGCGCAGCGTCCAGGAAATTGCAAAGGAAGTTCAGCCCAAATTATTGGGGATACCGGGTGTCAACGCATTTGCGGTGCTGCCGCCCTCGCTCGGGCAATCACCACGTGAACGACCGATCAATGTTGTCGTAATGACCAACGATGAATATCCTAAAATGGCCCCGGTGGTGCAGAAGATGTTGAACGAATTGCAGCGCTGGCCAGGCATGCAGGGGGTCGACAGTGACCTGCGTCTGAATAAGCCGGAGCTCAAAATTCGCCTCGATCGCGATCGCGTCGCCGATGCGGGGGTTCAGGTCGAGCAGATCGGACGTCTGCTTGAAACGGCCTTGGGCGGACGCCAGGTGACCCGCTATAAGCGTTTTGGTGATCAGTACGATGTCATCGTTCAGCTCGAACCCCGAGCCCGCAATGAACCGACCGATATCTCCGATCTTTACGTCCGGGGGCGCAACGAGGCCATGGTGCCATTGACCTCCTTGATCAAGGTTGATGAAACGGTCAGTCCCCGCGAGCTGAATCACTTCGGGCAGCGCCGCGCGGTGACTTTTACTGCCAATCTCGCACCGGGTACTTCACTGGGCGAAGCCGTTGAATTCATTGAAGGTGTCGCGGGCCGAACCCTCCCGGCTGGCTATGTTCTGGACTTCAACGGGCAGACCCGCGAGTTCAAGTCGACCTCAAATACCCTGGCGGTGACCTTTGTTCTCGCACTTGCGTTTATCTATCTCGTGTTGGCCGCCCAGTTCGAGAGTTTCATCGACCCGTTGGTCATTCTGTTTACCGTGCCGTTATCGATGACCGGCGCACTGGCCGCGTTGCAGTGGAGTGGGGGGACACTTAACGTCTACAGCCAGATCGGCTTGATTACGCTGATTGGTCTGATTACAAAACATGGAATCTTGATCGTCGAATTTGCCAATCAACTGCGTGAGCAAGGCCAAACAGCCCGCGATGCAGTTATTGAAGCCGCACGCTTACGTCTGCGGCCAATCCTGATGACGACTGGGGCAATGGTCTTGGGTGCGGTGCCGCTGGCGTTGGCGACGGGAGCCGGGGCCGAGAGTCGCCAGCAGATCGGTTGGGTGATTGTGGGCGGCATGTCATTGGGAACCGTGTTGACACTCTTCGTGGTCCCGGTGGTCTATTTGTTGTTTGCCCGAAGAGGACGGGTTGCTCAGGTGCCGACTGCCGAACCCGCCGCCGTGGTTTGAGCCGATGAGCGCGCCCGAACGGATTGTTTTCCTTGACACCGAGACCACCGGGCTGCGGGTTGAGGATGGGCATCGAGTGATCGAAATTGGTTGTATCGAGTTGATCGGGCGGCGCCTCTCCGGCCGCGATCTTCATCTGTATTTCAACCCTGAACGCGAAGTGGATGAGGGCGCAGCCGCGGTCCATGGAATGCGCCTGGCAGACTTGGTTGACAAACCAAGGTTTGCCGATGAGGCAGAGCGGATTCTCGCGTTCTTGGAGGGGGCGCAGGTGGTCATCCATAACGCCGCTTTCGATGAGGGCTTTCTCAATGCCGAGCTGGCGGCCTGCCAGCGCCCAAGGCTCCGAAGCTGCGTGGCAGAAGTCGTCGATTCACTCTCGCTGGCCCGCCAACTGCACCCGGGTAAGCGCAATTCGCTCGATGCGCTCTGCGAGCGCTATGAAGTCTCGAATAAGCATCGGGTCCATCACGGCGCAAAACTTGATGCGCAACTTCTCGCCGAGGTCTGGCTCGCCATGACCCGTGGCCAGGGGAGCCTCGAAATGGGCCTTGATGGCGGTTTGAGCGTCGCAATTGCGCAGGGTGGTGTCTGGCCCCCGGCCGGGTTGATGATTATTCCAGCGAGCACGGACGAACGGGCGGCGCATTCGACCATGCTTGACGGTCTTGATCGCGAGGCAGGTGGCGTCAGCGAATGGCGCTTACTTTAGAATAGGGCGTTTGCAGCGCACCGACTCCATGAAAGAACATCGCCACGGCCGATCCCAGCGGGATCGCAAGTCCCAACTCTCACCCGATGCAGAACGCCTTGTGACCGCAGCGCTCGGGCTGGCGAGTTCGGGAAGCCGTGTTGAAGATCGGTTCTGGGAAACCCACCTGGGTGCGCGGATCGAGAAGTTGCTCGATTCGGGGCATGCACAAGCGGTTCTTGATGCGCTCGAGCGGCTCGAGAAGACCGACGGCGATGCCTATGGTTCGCTGGTCGAAGCGACCGAAGCAGCGGCCGAGCAGGCGGTGATCGACCACGATGGCCAGCGCTATGAGGCCCTGTTAATTACCGCGCCGCTGATCGCATGGACTCGATTCAGAATTCCGTCGGGCGCCCTCGCCGCCGATCCCGTTTCGGTGTTGTCGGCTCATTGGCAAGCCCATGTGTTGGCGCGCGAGACCCGGTTTCGTCTGGTGCCCTGGCTCTACAGCCTGGACCAGTTGCCCCGCGACTTTGCCGAAATCCGGCGCATTACCCGCAAACTCGGGCAGTCGGTCTTGAGCGGGCAGACGCCCCGGCTTGATTTGAAAGACTTACCTGAAACAGCGGAAATGCTGGCAGACACTCGGTACCTGTTGGCGGTCGTGGTCGTTCCTGCAGGGGCGCCCATGTTTCGCTGGCAAGAACTGACGTCTGAACCCCATATCAGTCGGACGCACTGTCTGGAGGCCTGGGAATTACAGGGTCGTCCCAATCTGGAATCGGCCCTGGCTGGCTGCGGTTTCGAATTGTTGTTGCCCGATGCGTACCACGTCAATTTGCGCGAAAGCGATCGTCGGATTCGGCCCTATGGCATCCGGGCAGGAGTGCATTTCCTGACCCATGCGCTCGTCCTCGAACCGGACGGATTATCGGCTGCGGTGGCGGCGTTTGGTGACGGGGATATTGAGGAATACCGCATCGGCATCAGTGTCAAGGGCCGCGATGAAGTGATTCAGGGGATCGTCTGGCCCCTATTGGGCGCTGAAAGCGAGGACGACGAACCAGCCCCGCTCGACGTGATTCGCTCAACCCTGCTGGAGGCCGGTTTAACGGACGTTCAGGTCTGGAACGAAACGGTTCGTCCGGACTTCTGTGAGGATTGCGGCGCTCCATTATTCCCGAACGGCAAGGGCGAAATCGTGCATCCCGAAGAGCCCGAATTGCCCGGAAATGGTAACCCGAGCGGCGGCCACTTTCACTGAGTAGCCAACGCCCTCAGATCAGGCTCGCGACGACGGCAACGGCATTGCTGCGGGGCCTGCCGAGGCAGGACCTGAAGCAGCAGGACCCGAGGGAACCGGTTTGCCGGCTGCTGCGGCTTTTTTCGCGAACGGATCGTTGTTTGCCCAAGGGTCAACTGGAGGGGCTGCTTGGGGAGCTGCAGCCCCAGGTGCTGCAGCAGTAACTGGCGTGCCTGCGCCAGCAGGGGACGAGCCTCCGGCTGTCTGCGCAGGGCTTGAGGGTGTAGCGCCGACCGCTCCGGCAACCCCGGCGGTATCGGCGCCACCTGCTACTGCAGCACCTGCTTCGGCTCCTGCAGCCTCCGCCTCAGCGGCTTCCTTGGCGGCAGCCTCTGCGGCCTCCGCAGCCTCAAGGTGTGCGGCATCGGCCTTTTCGCGATTCGTGAGGTAACGGGCCATATCGAGGTCAGGAACCTTGATCGCACAGAGTTCTTTAAACATCTCGGAATGCACCGAGAAGAGCCCTTCGCCTGCCGGAGCTGCGCGTTTGCCAACGATCGCAATGGCAAGCTTGAAAAGACTGATCATATGGGGCTGGAATCGGTCGCCGGTTCGGCCCTGGCGCCAGGCCCGATGCACCATGCAATTGGTAATGACTTCGGGTGCGATGGACACCTCAAGGTAGACCTGTTTGATTCGCTCCTCGACTGCCGCCTTCATGGCTTTAGTCGTGTGCAGGCCAAAATCCATATCACCAAAATCGAAGACGTAACCGGTTACTGATTGGGCAACGTCAGCGGGGTCCGGTACTTTCGCCTTCTCGGCGGCATGTTTAACGGCTGCTTCGAAGGCTACACGCGTGTCATAGACTTTTTCGTCTAACATTTTGAGAGGATCAACCGCTTGGTCGTCGGTGTGTATCACCCCGGTAATCCACTTCCCCAATAAGCTCACGCTTTGCCCCCTTTTAAGCTCATCTGGTACTCCCCCGTTCCTTAGCCGTATCGTCGCATAGCTTGGCTAAAAAAAAACAGTTAGGTGGTTAAAATTCGGGATTAACCGGCTCAACTTCGGAGAATTAACCTCCGCCCGCCGTCAAACTGGCTAAGCCAATAATGGCCCCGCAGCTCTTCTATTCTGACCACGCCGCGAGCACTGGGCGCATGGACAAAGCGTCGCGGGCCAATACACAAACCCACATGGGACGCTTGGCTGCCTGCGGTGGAAAAAAATAGCAGATCGGCAGGTAGCAGTGAATCCCGGTCAACTTCCTGACCGACCCTAAATTGCTCACGGGCCGATCCGGGTAGACGCCATTGCAGGGATTCCGCAAACACATAGCGGATCAGCCCGCTGCAATCAAAACCACTCTCGGCGCGAGAACCCCCCCATCGGTAAGGCGAACCGACCAGCAGGAGCGCCTGCGCGACCAGTTCGCGAGCTGCCGCCTCGGGTGTCAGCGCCGGCGGCAGGGCACCGAAATGCCCGCTGATTGAACCG
>RFVZ01000124.1 GCA_009922405.1 Betaproteobacteria bacterium | reverse complement strand
TCAGCGGCGTGGTCAGCGGCGTGGTTCAAGGACCCGCCTGCTATAGTCAAAAAAACCTCTGGAGAATCCCCATGAATCACGAATCCTTCGAACAAGGCCTGAAAACTCGCCGTGAAGTCCTCGGTAATGAGTACGTTGAGAATTCACTTAAAAATGCGGATGACTTCAACATGCCCATGCAGGAACTCGTCACCGAGTACTGCTGGCACGAGATCTGGAACCGCCCGGGGCTCGATCGCAAAACTCGCAGCATCATCAACCTGTGCCTGCTATCCGCGCTGAATCGGCCGCATGAACTCAAGGCGCATGTGCGTGGCGCGATCAATAACGGCCTGACCAAGGATGAGATTCAGGAAGTGTTTTTGCAGGTAGCGGTTTACTGCGGCGTCCCGGCCGGTATCGACAGCTTCCGCAACGCCAAGGAAGTCTTCAAGGACATGGGTATTTAACCGCGATGGGAATCTGATTTTGAAAGCACTGACGCTGGGGTTTGTCGGCTTGGGCCAGATGGGCCTGCCGATGGTGCGCAATTTGTTGCGTGCAGGTTTCGTGGTGAAGGGGTTCGATGTCCAGCCCTCGGCTTACGAAGCATTTTCCAAGGAGACCGGATTTGCGGTGGCCGAGTCCGTGGCCGCTGCGGCGGCGGGTACGGATGTTTTGATTCTAATGTTGCCGGACAGTAAGGTGGTTGATCGATTGCTGTGGTCGTCTGAGGATCCGGCGGGGCTGGCAGTTCAATTATCCCCGGGGCAGATCGTCCTGGACATGGGGTCTTCTGACCCGGTCTGCTCGCGTGAAAATTTCGGGCGCCTGAAGGCACTCGGTGTGGGATTTGTGGATGCACCCGTTTCCGGTGGGGTCAAGCGGGCCGCGGATGGCAGTCTTGCGATCATGATGGGTGGCGAGGTCAGCGAGGTCGAGCGGGTTCGTCCCGTCTTGCAGGCACTGGGCAAGACGCTCGTGCATGTGGGCGCTGCCGGCGCCGGGCATGCGGTCAAAGCCTTGAACAATTTCGTGTCGGCGTCGGGCTTGCTCGCGGTCTGCGAGGCACTGGTCGCCGCTGAAAAGTTCGGCATCGATCCCCACCTGGTCAATCAGGTGTTCAATGCATCAACGGGCAAGAACAATACAACCGAGCACAAGGTTGAAAATTTCATGCTCTCGGGTGGATTTAACTCGGGCTTCGCCCTGAGTCTGATGCGCAAGGACCTGCAGACCGCTTTGGGGTTTATTGAACGGATGGACTCGCCGGATGACTTTGCAAAGACTTGCCTACAGGTCTGGCAGTCGGCGGAAGAATCTCTTGGCCGGGGCGCGGATCATACCGAAATGTACCGGCACGTGCGCGGAGCGTGATTCGATGAAGACGTGGGACGCCTACGCTATGCGTTATGCCACCGTGCAGCGGCGGCGTCTCGAGAATTTCATCGCCCATGACCTGCATGATGGTGCGACCTCGATGGACTATTTCGTCTGGTTTCTGCGCTCGGGCGATGAAACCATCCTGGTCGATACCGGCTTCAGTGAGGCGGCTGCGCGCGCGCGCAAGCGGACTTTTTTGCGGTGCCCAATTGAGTCGCTGCAGTCGGCCGGCATTCAACTGGACGACATTCGCGAGACGGTGATCACGCACGCGCACTACGACCACGCGGGGAACACCCGCAAACTACTTAAGACGTCGTTTCATCTGCAAGAACGGGAGATGATCTTCGCGACGGGAAAGGAAATGCGCCACGCGTTTATGCGCCACGCCTACGACCCCGCGGACGTCTGCGATCTGGTTTACGCCAATTTTCAGGAACGGGTCGCGTTCCATGATGGTGCCTTTGAGTTGCGGCCTGGCATTACCGTTCATTGGGTGGGCGGGCATACGCGTGGTCTTCAGATCGTGCGTGTTCATACCAAACGCGGCTGGATCGTTCTTGCGTCTGACGCCTCGCATTACCTTGAAAACCTGCGCAGGCGTTCGCCTTACCCGATTGTGGCTGATACCGGAGAGATGCTGAGCGCGTATGAACTCGTCGAAGAATTGGCGGAGTCCCCGGATCACATCATCGCTGGACATGACCCGGTAACCCGATCGCTCTACCGGGCCGCGGGGCCCGAAGGCTTGGAGATTGTGTCGCTGACCGAGCCGGTCGTTTGATTTAGTGTTATCGTAAGGCCGCATCGCTAGGGGTCCCGAAGCGTCGAGAAGCTGGTCACTGACCTGCTGATCGAACCCATTCAAACGAATGGGCGGGTGAGAAAAACCCTTTGAACCTGATCGAGTTAAGACTTGCGCAGGGAAGCGTCGAACGACCTTCAAAGGGCTCCTGCCCCCGATGGTCTTATTCGCCGCTTTCTGCGCTGAATGAGGACCGAATGAAGCGTTTAAATTTCCCATCACGAAACGCCGGACACAGCGCTCGGTGCTACGTCGCGACCACCACCTTGGCGCTGATCGGCTTGGTTTCGACCCCGTTCACGGCGCGGGCTCAGACCACTCCACTACCGGGTGTTCTGATCCAGGGAAAGTCGGAGGCAGCTTTGCCGGCCCGTCCGGCTAGCGCGTTGTCGAGCCTGCTCGGTGACGACTGGCTGACCCAGCCGGTCTCATCGACCGTGCTTGGTGAACGGCTGATTCGCGAGTCGGGTAGCCAGAGGTTGGCGGACGTCTTGCGGTTTGATGCATCGGTCGACGCGAATTACAGCCCGCTGGGTTACACCGAAAACTTCCAGGTCCGCGGATTTCCAGTCGATCCAATCTTCGGATACCGGGTCAATGGGGTACCCGTGGTTGGCGAGTCGCCACTCGCCCTCGACAACAAGCGCGGGGTTGAAGTGGTGCGGGGCCCCGCCGGGGCGTGGGCTGGAATTGGGACAAGCGCTGGGTTGATCAACCTGTTGACCAAACGCCCGGACGACATTCGCGAGGCCGGTTTGCGCGTGTCGAGTCGCAGTAGTGTCGGATCGACCCTGGACTGGGGCCAGCGATCCGCTTCAGGGGGGTGGCGCCTGAACGCATCGGTCGACAGGTTGCGCCCAGACGCTCGTGGTGCCAATGGGGAGAGCCAACTCCTTGCACTCGCGATTGATCGGGTACTGGCGCCAAATAGCTCGCTCGAGGTCGATTTTGAGGTCCAGCGTCGCGAGCAGATCACGCAACCAGGCAGCCAGTTGCTTGGTGGCAAGGTGTTGCCACCCATCACGCCGAGGACCGTTCTGGGCCTCTCTTCGTGGTCGCGCCCGACGACGTTTGCGTCGACCTTTGCGATGGCTCGACTTGATCAAAGGCTCGACAGTGGCTGGAAGCTGACGTCCACTGCTTCGATCCATCGTGTGGAGACGGATGACCGTAGTAGTTTTCCGTATGGATGTTCGGCCGCTTTCGGGACTGCGGCGGGGGCCTACTTTTGTCCAGACGGGGGGTTCACGCTTTACGATTTTCGGAGTCTGAACGAGACTCGCCAGACCGCCTTCGCGGAAATTCGCGGTGCGCGTGAGGTCCAATGGCTTGGCCTGCGTCATGCCGTTGGGCTCGGGGTGTCGTTAACTCAGCGTCAGACCCGGATGCCCGACTATGTTTTTGATGCAACTGATCAGGGTTTTGTGGATACCGGTAATGCGATCTCTCGGACCTGGTTTGGTGGCCCGAGTAATGCCACCGGCACGCCTGTGTTTGATTCGCTGATCCGCCAAACCAGTGCTGTCGTTTCTGATCGTATGGATTTAAGTCAGGACTGGTCGCTGGCTGGGCAGGCTCGCTGGGTTCAGCACGAGGATCTTTCTGAAGCGTCCTTCCCGTTCTACAGCCCGGTTCCGCGCGCGAGCACCACGCTCTATCGGGTGCTTCCTTCAATTGCCCTACAGCGGAGAATCACGCCGCAAGCGGTCACTTACTTGAGCTACCGAGAAGATCTCGCGGCGGGGCAGCGAGCCCCACTGGGCGCAGCCAATAACGGCGAGGTGCTCCCCGCGCGCCGGATGCAATCGGTTGAAGCCGGTGCCCGACTGATTCTGGATACACAGAGCGCGGCTTCAATTGCCGCGTTCCGTGGACGGCGCCCTTATGATTTTCGCGATGATCAGGGACTTGATCAGGCGCCAGGCAGTTTCGTGCAGCGCGGGACGGAGTCTCGATTGGGCCTTGAATTGGGTGCGACCCGTGTGTTGACGCCGCGACTGGAAGGACAGGTTTCAGCGACGCTCATGCATTCCTCAACCGATGGCACTGGCAACCCACTCCTCGAGGGTAGAGAGGCGGTGAATACGCCAAAGTTTAGAAGCAGTGCGTTCTTGATGTATCGGGTTCCGGGTGCTGAGGGTTTGCGGCTCAATGGGGCCTGGCTGTATACCGGCCGCCGGCCGGCTGCGCGAGACAATAGCGTGTACGCACCCGCATTTCATCGGGTCGATTTGGGGGCTAGTTGGGTTCCCAAGTGGGGGGCTCAATCCTGGACCTATCGTTTGACGCTTGAGAATGTGTTTGACCAACGTTACTGGCGTGACGTGGGCGAATTTCTGGGCGATGCTTATCTGACACCAGGTGCTTCCCGATCGGTCCGTGCCAGCGCAACATGGGCCTTCTGAGCGAGTGGGGTGGCCCGATCGTTGAGTGGACCGCTGCGGGTCTCGGTCTGTCGGGGGTCGTTTTAGGGCTTCGTCAAAGGCCGACCACCTGGGTCTGCTGGTTTGGATCAAGCGTTCTGTATCTGGGGCTCATGTGGCAAGCCGCGCTGTATGGTCAGGCCACATTGATGGGCGTTTTTGCCGCGACCTCGATTTGGGGTTACGTGCGCTGGCGTTTCGCGAGCCCAGCCCAGTCTGAGGCCTCGGGCATTCAGGCTTTGCCCTCGCGCTGGGCATTTTTGCTGGGCGTTGGTGCCCTGGTGTTGATTGGGCTGTGGGGCCTTGTCATGCAGGACGCGGGCGCCCAGAGCCCCTGGCTTGATGGCGCCGTGACTGTTCTGAGTCTGCTCGCAATGGGTCTGATGGCTCGGCGTTATCTCATCTGTTGGTCGATTTGGGGCCTGGTGAATTCTTTATCGGTCATTCTCTTTGCGCGGCAGGCGCTCTGGGCGACCACGGCGCTTTATGCCGTTCAGTTCGTGCTTTCGGGAGTTGGTTATCGAACGTGGCTTCGGGCGTCTTCGTCGTCGAAAGTGTTGATAGGCGGTCCTGTCGATGGGCGCTGAGGTGGGCGGTCGCGTTCGCCGTATCGCGGTGCTCGGCGCCGAGTGCACGGGCAAGTCGCAACTCTGTCAGGCAGTTGCCATCGCGTTGCCGGGTATCACTTTCACCGAGGTCTTGCGTGCGTGGGTCGCCGTCGAGGGGCGGCCACCCAACGCCGAAGAACAATTTCAATTATTAGCTCGACAGCAAGAGGCGGAAGAACAAGCCGTGATCAACGCCCAGCGTGCCGGGTATGAGTGGGTGATTTGCGATTCAGCACCCTTGATGACGGCGGTTTACAGCCTTTATTATTTTGGTGATGATCGATTGATTGAGACCGCAGTCGCACACCATGCGGGCTACGCACACACGATCCTGTGTGGGGACGACATCGCCTGGGTGCCCGACCCAGGACAACGCGATGGCGAGGCCGTGCGCAAGGCGGTTCAGGCACAGCTCATCAAGGTCTTGGATCGACATTGCCCAGAGGCCATCTTGGTTGAAGGATTCGGGCGCGCGCGCTTGAGTCGGGCTCTCGAAGGACTGGCGATTGACCGATTCGTCCTTCCCACCTGAGCGTGGTGGAATCTCGGGGGCAGGGTAGGTGCCGCGCGCAGGGGGCCGCGCACGGTCAAACGCAGCGTCCTTAGAAGTCAGCGACGGCGGTCGGGATATCAACCGTCAACCAGAATCGATCGGATTGACTGGCTTCGACCAATAGAGGGTAAAGGCTGGGATTAAAACCAAACTGTAATCGGCTGATCGGGTTTTTACCGCACGCAGTTGCGGTGAATTCCACTGGATCGGGGTGGCCGGTATTTCCAGCGCCCGCCATGATTAACGCTTGCTGCTGCTGAATGCTTTGTTGCCAGAACAATGGTGCCGACCAGACCCATTTACGTAAAGGGATTTTGCGCTCGTCAGGCCCTTTGATTGCGGCGCCTTTTTCAATCGCAGTTAATGCCTTTTCCAATTCCTTTTGGAAGGCTTCGGGTGAAAGGCCGGCCGCTTTATTGATAAAAGCGTCAAAGGTTTGCTTGGGGCCCAATATGGGGTGAAGAACAAGTGGAGCAGCGACCGAAAACGCCAGATTGATGCATCGGGCGTCTTCGCGGGTAATTGTTAGTCGGTTCTTTGGCTGTTCATGACTCAATGCGACTTGGGGACCGAGCAGTGCGACCGCAAAATACACCCATCCAATGGCGGCGAAGGTCGATTGAGCGCTGGCGCGGGCCAAGAACGGGTCACGAGTCAGGAGTGGCCCGACAATCTATACTGTCTTGAACGGATCGGCGAGTTCTTTACCTTCTTCGATCATCGGTGTTTTATCTGGTTGAGGTGTTACCCATGTATCCCAAAACGGGTCGGCTTTTGGCACGGCAGAATTAACGGCTGTGGTTTCGGGAGAGCTGCTGCCACCGCACGAAGTCAATAAAAGCGCTAGTGCCAGAGGGGAAAGAAACTTAAGAAGATGCTTCGGGTGCATGAGGGGTATTCCTGAGAGGCCCATAGAAATCTGACTGCCTAAACTACCACATCTGATCTTTAGATACAGGGTTGATCTTTTAGACATAGGGCTGTAATTTACCGGTCGTTAGCCAAATTTGGCGAATTAAAACTTGCGAACAGCTGTTAGGACAGAGTAATGATTAAATCAAAAGGTGCGGCGTTTGCTTTTCTGGCGGGCCTGTTGGGTTCGACCGCTGCGTGGGCAGCGGATACCTGGACAAGCACCACAGGCGTGCTGAATGCGCCAGTCGTCAAGTACAGCGACAACCGCTACTACTCTAATGTCACCGCGGTTGTTGGGTCGACCACGTCTTCGGGCACAACCACCAAGCCATCATCGGTCGCCGCCTTTGACACTTACGATTCAACAACGAGCGTTTTGACGATTCCCGAGGTCAAGGTTGTCACGACTAAAGGTTCCACGACCTACTATAACGTCACTGTGAAGCTCTCGAGCATCACCAGCGTCGGCGGTGTTTGCGGCAGCGCAGACACTTGTGCGAAGTACTCAGGCGCGGCACCCTTTGCGTCTGTGCTCGCCCAGACCTATTACACGTCGGCTCTGACCTCGGTGACGACTCCAGCCACCCGCACGCGGTACCTGATCTCCGATTCCGCCACAGCGTCTTCGACCTCGGCCAATTTTCTTTCGGTTGGTTCAACCTACAGTGCAACGACCGGGTACGCAGCAGAAGGGGCAACGATCCCGACTTCGGCGACCTACAAGACCTACCTTTCCAAGCTGATGTACCTGGTCGCTGACTCAACAACGGCGACCTATTACAGGCTGGACTCGCACCTCCATCCAAATCAGTCGATTGACTTTGAT
>RFVZ01000123.1 GCA_009922405.1 Betaproteobacteria bacterium | reverse complement strand
GGTTGATGAGAAAACCCGACCGTGGCTGAAGGCGATTGCTGACGTCATCGCACCGCTCGGCATCACGTTTGGTGACAACAATGCGACCGGTGGACCCGATTTTGGGCCCCTAACAAATCAGCAGGATCATCCGGTTGCTACGCTTGCGCAGGACGCAACCCGCTACTTTGACATTCACCACACTGCCAACGACACCCTGGACAAGATCAACCCGACTCAGTTGAATCAGAACGTTGCAGCATGGGTGGCCATGGTTTGGCTCGCAGCCCAGGCAGACCATGATTTCAAACCAGCACCGAGAAAAACGCCCTAGGCACCCCATACGGCAACTGCTCCAGTTTGTTCTGGCCGTTCTGATTGCGTTTGAGGAATGGGGTTGGGAGCCGCTTCAGGCCTATATCGCCCGTTTTTCACGTTGGCCGCCTTGGCAAAAGCTTGAAGCGGGCATCATGAGACTGCCGCCCTATGCGGCCCTCGCACTTTTCGCTGCTCCAGCGGTCATGTTGTTGCCACTCAAAATCGCCGCCCTTTGGCTGATCGGTCACGGGCGAGCCTTTCTGGGCGTGCTGGTGATCGTGATCGCCAAAACGATCGGAACTGCAGTGGTCGCCCGACTCCTGACGCTCACCCGTCCACGCTTGCTCGAACTATCCTGGTTTGCACATATTTACAAACTTTGGAATCAGTGGAAAGTAGCGCTGCTGGCGCAACTACATTCCTCATATCCGTGGCGTCTTGCCCGGGTGATCCAACGTGCCCTGCGCCGTCTTTTTGCACGGTGAAATTCGGCTTGGCTTAGTCATTTCTCCGTTACGCAAGTTTCACGGGCTTAAGGTGTGCTTCAGTAACACCTCCATGAATCCAACTTCTGCTCGTCTCACGGACCCCATCTGCGGCATGACGGTGACTGCCATGTCTGCGCACCACGTTGACCATGGTGGACAGACCTACTATTTTTGCAGCGCAAAATGCCTCGAAAAATTCGTTCTTGAACCAGAGCGGTACAAGCCTGCGGTTTTAGCGGTCGGAGCAGCGCCAACCTCAGTTGCGGCAACGCGGGGCACGCTTTACACCTGTCCGATGCACCCCGAGGTGCGCCAGGACCACTCTGGCAACTGTCCAAAGTGCGGCATGGCGCTGGAGCCGGAACTGCCCGCGGAACTCGACGAAGACAACCCCGAGCTACGCGATTTTTCGCGACGATTCTGGTGGACGCTACCGTTGACATGCATGGTGTTCGTGCTGGCCATGTTCGGTCATCTACTTCCTGTGATGGACATGGCCCTCCAAAGCTGGATTGAAATGGTCCTGTCAGCGCCTGTCGTATTGTGGGGCGCCTGGCCCTTCTTTGTTCGTGGCTGGCAATCGGTGATCAACCGCAGCCTGAACATGTGGACATTGATCAGCTTGGGGACTGGCGCAGCGTTTATTTACAGCGTGATCGCCACCACCGGTCCTCAGTTGTTTCCAGCCTCTTTTATTTCCATGGGACGCGTCTCGGTCTATTTCGAAGCGGCGGCGGTGATCATTTCGCTCACTTTGATGGGGCAACTGCTGGAACTGAAGGCCAGATCTGAAACCTCAGCCGCGATAAGGTCTCTGCTTGGCTTGGCTCCCAAAGCGGCGCGCCGAATCCTCGCCGATGGCCGCGAAGAAGATGTGCCGTTGAGTGAAGTCAAAATCGGGGACACGCTGCGGGTACGTCCTGGCGAAAAGGTTCCAGTCGATGGAACCGTGACCGATGGCAACAGCGCCATCGATGAATCCATGATTTCAGGAGAACCCCTGCCCGTAACCAAGCGGGTTGGCGACCAGGTGATCGGTGCGACGCTTAATACGACCGGCGCTTTGGTCGTTCGCGCCGAGAAAATCGGGGCTGAGACGGTGTTGTCCCAGATCGTGCAGATGGTGGCACAAGCTCAGCGCTCCAAGGCCCCGATGCAGCGAATGGCTGATGTCGTGGCGGGTTACTTTGTTGGTGCGGTCTTGGCAATATCTGCTCTGACTTGTATCGGCTGGGGGCTATTTGGACCCGAGCCGAGCTGGGTTTTCGGATTGGTCAACGCCGTAGCCGTCCTGATCATCGCGTGTCCCTGCGCGTTGGGTCTGGCGACGCCCATGTCCATCATGGTGGCGACTGGTTTGGGCGCAACGCGCGGTGTGCTCTTTCGCAATGCCGCGGCAATCGAAAATTTGCGCAAAGTCGACACGCTCATCATCGACAAGACGGGCACCCTCACCGAAGGGCACCCGATATTTGATCGGGCGGTTCCGGCTTCTGGTTTCGAGGCCAATGAGGTACTGCGTTTAGCCGCCAGCCTGGATCAAGGCAGTGAACACCCACTCGCCGATGCCATCGTGAGGGCCGCGCGCGAGCGTGGATTAAAACTCGATCGGTCAGAGAATTTTGAATCAACGTCAGGAATCGGTGTGAGCGCTCAAGTTGCGGGGCATCACCTTGCCCTTGGCAACAGCACTTTTATGAAGCAACTCAAGGTTCTGATCTCACCGATGGTGTCGCAGGCAGAGGCCATGCGGATTGAAGGGGCCAGCGTGATGTTTCTGGCGGTCGACGGGAATCCGGTGGGGTTGTTAGCGGTGTCTGACCCGATCAAAAAAAGTACGCCAGAGGCCTTGGCCACTTTAAAAGCGGCCGGCCTGCGTATTGTCATGGCCACGGGCGATGGTCTGACAACCGCGAAAGCCGTTGGTGCCCGCCTGGGAATTGACGAAGTGTATGGTGAAGTCAAACCGGCCGACAAAGTGGCGCTGGTTCAAAAATTGCAAAACGAAGGACGTATCGTGGCGATGGCCGGAGACGGTATCAACGATGCTCCGGCACTGGCCAAGGCCGATGTCGGGGTCGCCATGGGCACCGGGACTGACGTGGCAATGAACAGTGCCGAAATCACGTTGATCAAGGGTGATTTGCGCGCACTGGCGACCGCGCGCGTGCTGTCCGAGGCTACGGTGGCGAACATGAAACAAAATCTGGCATTCGCACTGATCTACAACGCGCTGGCGATCCCGGTTGCGGCTGGAGTCCTATATCCGCTAACCGGGTGGTTACTCTCACCCATGATTGCAGCACTTACCATGAGTCTTAGCTCGGTCTCGGTCGTTGGCAATGCTTTGCGCCTAAAACGCGCCACTTCCATCCCATGAAAAGGCATCACCTTTGGAGTTTGGCGGCATTGACCATGGCCGCTCTTGCGGGCTGCGCCTCGTTTTCGGACGACGGTGGACTCAAGCAAGTGTCCGAGCTTACCCGTGAGCGTATTGCGCAGCCCGTGGTTCTGCAACGCGACGCTGCGCAGACCGAGACCGCCCAGGCCAGGGTTTCCGAACTTCTAAAGGCGCCACTCGATGTCGATGCTGCCGTCGAAGTGGCCTTACTCAGCAACCGCGATTTGCAGGCCCAACTTGCCAACCTCGGAATCGCAGAGGCTGATCTCGTGCGTGCCGGACGGCTTCGTAATCCAGGGGTTAGCTTCGGGCGTCTAAGCGGAAACGGGGTCGTCGAATACGACCGGACCGTGATGTTCGATCTGCTTGGGCTGCTCACAATGCCGATGGCACGCCAGATCGAGCAGCAACGGTTCGAGCGTGCTCAGCTTCAGGCTGCGCAGGACGCGGTAACCCTGGCCATCAATACCCGCCGAGCCTACTTCAACGCCGTCGGTGCCCAGGAGCAACTCCGCTACTTACAGCAAGTCAAGGAGACCGCAGACATCGCGAACGAACTCGCTAAGCGTATGGCGCAGGCAGGCAATTTCAACCGCCTCACGCAAATGCGTGAGCAGGCCTTTTATGCCGATACCACTGCGCAAGTGGCCCGTATTCAACAGCAATCGCTGGCTGATCGGGAGCGATTGACACGGCTTCTGGGGTTAACTGGCGCGCGGGCAAAGTTTCAACTGCCTGACCGACTGCCAGAGTTACCGAAGCAGACCTTGGAAGTCCGCGGCGCGGAGCAAACCGCCATGGAAAAGCGCTTGGATATTCAAATAGCCAGGCGCCAGACCGACGCATTGGCCCGCGCCCTTGGTCTAACCCAAAGTACGCGCATGGTTAATGTGCTGGAAGTCGGCTACCAAAATAAGAGTGAAACGGGGCTTCAACGCGCTAACGGTTACGAGATCTCGCTGGAGTTGCCGATTTTCGATTTTGGGACCGCTCGCGTTGCACGTGCGGAAGCCACCTACCTGCAGGCAATGAACCGCGTGGCCGCCCTCGGCGTGCAGGCGCAGTCCGAAGTACGCGAGAGCCATGCCGCCTACCGCACGGCCTATGACCTGGCCCGCTACTACCGCGACGAAGTGGTGCCACTGCGAAAGCGTATTTCTGAAGAAAACCTACTGCGCTACAACGGCATGCTTATCAGCGTTTTCGAATTGTTAGCCGATGCTCGCGAACAGGTCGCGAGCGTTAACAACGCGGTGGTCAGCCTGCGCGACTTCTGGATCGCACAAATCAACCTAGACACTGCCTTGACCGTGGGATCCCCTATCCCCGCAACCGTATCGCCGACGAGTAGCCCGGTTGCAGCCCCCACGCCCGGCCACTGAAGAGAAACACGCCATGAGTAATCGTCGAGATTTTTTCCGTGCTGCGGGGTCTGTTGCACTAGGGGCGACCGCCGTTGGCAAAGCGAGTGCTGCTTCTGTGCCCGAGGCCCCCGTTCAGTCCTCCGCCGCCACTTTGCCACCACCGCCACCGCCCAACGGTAGGCCTTTCAACCCTGTGGTGACGCTCAACGGCTGGTCATTGCCATGGCGCATGAAAAACGACGTCAAGGAGTTTCACTTGGTTTGTGAGCCAGTGGTTCGTGAATTTGCGCCGGGAATGAAGGTCAACATGTGGGGTTTTAATGGGTCTAGCCCAGGTCCCACCCTCGAAGCCGTGGAAGGCGACCGCATCCGCATCTTCGTGACCAACAAACTTCCTGAGCCCACCGCCATCCACTGGCACGGCATCATATTGCCCTCCGGCATGGACGGCGTGTCGGGTCTTACGCAACCGGGCATTCCCGTCGGTAAAACCTTTGTTTATGAGTTCACGCTCCAGAGATCAGGCTCGCACTTCTATCACACCCACTTAGACGACCAGCTCCAGCTTGCAATGGGCATGTACGGCTGTCTCGTGGTGCATCCCAAAGACCCTCGCCAGCTTGAGGTCGATCGAGACTTCATGTTCATGCTGGCTTCCTACGACATCGAGCCCGGGGCGATGACGCCCAAGATCAGCACCATGACCGAGTTCAACATGTGGACCTGGAATAACCGGGTGTTCCCAGGGATTGATCCATTGGTGGTACGCACCGGCGACCGCGTGCGTATCCGGATTGGCAACCTCACCATGACCAACCATCCCATCCACATGCACGGACCCCACTTTGAGGTAACCGGCACCGACGGCGGCTGGGTGCCCAAGGCGGGGCGCTGGCCTGAGGTCACCACAGATGTGGGGGTGGGTCAGTTGCGAGCGATCGAATTCGATGCGGTTGCGGGTGACTGGGCCATCCACTGCCACAAGTCGCACCACACCATGGGTCCCATGGGCCACAGCCTGCCGACAATGCTGGGTGTAGAGCAGCGCGACCTGGCCCAGCGCATCGGCAAACTAGTGCCTGATTACATGGCTATGGGCGAAAAGGGTATGCACGAGATGGCCGAAATGGAGATGCCCTTGCCCGACAACACCCTACCCATGATGACCGGCCAGGGGCCGTTCGGCCCGCTGGGTATGGGTGGCATGTTCAGCGTGGTCAAGGCGCGCGATGACGTGAAGCCCGGCGATTACCGGGACCCGGGCAATTACAAACACCCGCCTGGCACCGTAGCCTATGAATTTCAGGGCGATATGCCAGAGCCCGTCCGGGCCGCACTGGTCACGCCCGACAACAAGCGCCAACTTCCAAAGAGTTCGACATGATTTCTCGTTTTTTTATACTCGCCGCCGCGTTAAATTTATCGACTGCAGTCCTCGCGCAATCCTCGAATACGGAACATTCCTCGCACCGCCCAGTCGATGCGACGGCGAGCGTGCCGGCTTCTCAGCCAACGACTGAGGGTGAGGTAAGAAAGGTCGACAAATTGCAAGGCAAGGTCACACTTCGCCACGGCCGTATCGAGAATCTGGACATGGCGCCGATGACCATGGTGTTCACGGCGGCAGATTCGACACTCCTGGAAAGGCTCAATCCAGGCGACAAAGTTCGGTTCTCAGCCGAGAAACGCAATGGTGTCTTTACCGTCACTGGCATCGAGCTGGCCAATTAATCAGGCCTTCTGGATGAGTTTGGTAATCAAAGTCGGCCAGCAACTATTGGTCGCGTCCCTCGAGGACTTCAAAAATGACCATGCCCAGCCCCATGAAGACGACAAAGGCTGCGGCCTTGGGTTGACCAGCGGCTAACGAAACGAGTGCGGGTCCAGGGCAAAAACCAGCGAGACCCCAGCCCGAACCAAACATCAATGCGCCCACGATCAGGCGGCGGTCGATCTGACTGGAAGTCGGCATGCGCATAGCGTCGCCCAGGAAGCTCACAGTGCGATTTTTGGCGAGGGCAAACGCGAAGACGCCAACCCCGATGGCGCCACCCATCACGAGGGCCAATGAAGGATCCCACTGCCCAAAAAGATCCAGAAAGCCCAGAACCTTGCTTGGGTCCGTCATGCCCGAAATCAATAATCCAAGACCAAACAGGAGGCCCACCAAGAACTCACTCAAACGATGACGCATGCTGGATTCCATTTGCACTTCAGACGAAGTGACGAACCACATAAACGATCAAAAACCCGGCGCCCATGAATGTCAGCGTAGACACGAGAGAACGAGGCGAAAGGCGCGACAAACCGCAAACGCCATGTCCGCTCGTACAGCCCGAGCCGTAGCGAGTGCCGAATCCAACGAGGAGACCAGCGATTGCGATCGTCAAATAACCCGCATCGATGCGGGGCGCGGTCACGGCAAAAGGAAACAGGAATGCGGCAGCGAATGGCGCAACAGCCATTCCACCCAGAAACGAGAGGCGCCAGGCGATGTCGCCGCTGCGTGGCGCAAGTAAGCCGCCCAAAATACCGCTGATGCCCAGAATTCGACCATTGACGAGTATGAAGAGCGCTGATGCCAGTCCGAGCAATAAACCGCCGCCCAGAGACCCCCATGGCGTGAAGTGTGCCCAGTCGATGGTCATCCGACGTCCTCTATGGGTTGGCAGAACTGCTGATAGAGAACATCAAGCACCGCCAGGGCCTGCGGACTATTGACGCAGTAGTAAATGTTTTTACCCTCGCGGCGCGTACTCACCAGCCCGTCTTCGCGCAGCACGGTCAGCTGTTGCGACAGGGTAGGCTGCACGATGCCCAACAGCGTTTCGATGTCCCCCACCCGCATCTCCCCTCGCGAGAGTTGGCAAAGAATCATCAGACGGTCCGGATTTGCCAACACCTTCATTAGCTTGCAGGCCTGGCCAGCGGCTTCCTGCATCTGCTCAAGTTCGACTGAAGCGATGTTCATCACGGCTCTCTAACAATTTAT